>NZ_JBFAZH010000465.1:0-5673 GCF_040681735.1 Actinoplanes sp. NPDC051633
TAGTCGGTTATCCGCCCGCCGTTCCAGCGTTAGCGGCGTCGGATGGCCTGGCGGTGGGGTTGGGGGTGGGTGGCGGCTAATAACGGCTCGGCGGCCGGCGAGCGCCAGTCGAGCAGCAGGCGGCGGCCGTCGGCGTCGGTGAGGCCGAGCCGGCCCACGTAGACGGGCTCCTCCCCGTCGGTGCCGACCATGCGGCCGAGGCAGAGGTCGAGGCTGAAGCGGCGCAGCGTACGCAGGCGGGCGGTGAGCCGGCGCACCTCCTGGTCGCGGTCCACGGCCTGGCCACGCGGCCCGGCGTGCGCCTTGCGCGCGGCGTCGAGGCGGTGGCTCAGGTCGGCGATCCGCTGGTCGAGGCTTTCCGCCACGGCGGCGAAGTGCTTCTCGTCGGCGGCGATCAGCGCCGGGTCACCCTTGGCGGCGAGGTTGGCGGGCAGGTCGAACGCACTGGCAGTCAGGGAGATCACGTCATCCATTTCCGCAGTTTCGGGGCTTCGACCAGCGATTTTGCGCCGTTACCGGGGTCTTGCGGCAAGTCCCCCGGTCCGATATACGTTAAGTATGGGAGGGGTCGAGGACCTCTCCCTTCGTCATGTCGTGGACGCGGGCGGGCGCCAGTCGGCGTAACGGGCCATCGAGCGCAGCGCCAGCCGTGGCGGGGTCAGCCGCATGAGGGTGTTGCGAGCGGCGACGGCGATGGGGTTCTCCAGCTGCTGGCCGACACGGCCGATCATCCGGGACGCCTTCGCGACCTGCTGGCTGCGCGGGCGGCGCTGGCTGTCGTACGCGGCGAGGCCGCCGGGTTGCCCGGCGACGGCGGCGAGCACGACGGCGTCCTCCAGGGCCTGGTTGGCGCCCTGACCAAGGTTCGGCGTCATCGCGTGTGCGGCGTCGCCCAGCAGCGCCACCCGGCCCCGGACATAGGTCGGCAGTGGCTCGTCGAGGCACGCCAGGTCGTCGCGGAGCACGGTGTCGGTGGCCGCGATGAGCGCCGGGATCGGGTCGTGCCACCCGTGGAAGCGGGCGGGCACCCGGGTGTCCCCGTCGGCGGACGGGCCGGGGGCGGCGTTGACCGCGGCGAACCAGGAGACGCGGCCGTCGACCAGCGGCACGATGCCGAACTCCGCACCCCGGTCCCAGCTGATCGCGACGACGAGCTCGCCGTCCCAGACCGGCGTCACGCCGCGCCAGGCCCGGACGCCGACCTGCACCGGCGCGGTGGCTCGCGGCCACAGCAACCGGCGCACCATGCTGTGAATGCCGTCCGCCGCGACGACGAGGTCGGCTCCGACGCCGACCGGGCCGGGCGGGCCGTCGTAGGTGACCTCGCCCTCGGCGGTGACGGCGGTGACACGCGCACCGGTCCGCACCGCGCCGGCGGGCAGGGCGCCCAGCAGGATGTCGTGCAGGGCGGCGCGATGCACCCCGATCGCGGACGTCCCCAGCACCCTCTCGAGGTCCTCCGCGGGGATGCGGGCCAGCCACCGGCCGTCGGCCCGGCGCGTGCCGCCGGAGATGCTCGGCCGGCCCTGCGTCCGCACGGCGTCGCCCAGGCCCAGCGCGTCGAGGCAGCGCATGCCGTTGGCCTGCAGCACCAGGCCCGCGCCCACGGGCCGGAAGACCGCGACCCGGTCGAGCACCGTCACGTCCCAGCCGGCGCGATGCAGCCCGATGGCCGCGCTCAGCCCGCCGATGCCGGCTCCGATCACCACTGCCGTCCGCGTCATGACCCGCACTCCTTCTACATATGTAGAAGCGCCATACTACATCCGTAGAAGAGGAGGCGCACATGCCCACCGACCGGTTCGCCGTGCTGACCGACGCGGCGATCGACGTCCTCGCCGATCTCGGCATGCGGGGCCTGACGCATCGGGCGGTGGACGCCCGCGCCGAACTGCCGCTGGGCACCACCTCGGCGTACTTCCGCACCCGCAAGGCGTTGATCGAGGCGGTCGTCCGCCGCCTCGCCGACCTGGACCGGGCCGACCTGGACCGGGCCGACCTGGAGGCAGACCGGCTGCCCTCCGGGGCTGTGCCGCTACCGGCCGCTGAGCCTTCGGCAAGGGCGGAGAACCCGAGCCCCTCCGGGGCCGGCGATCCCGTGGTCCGCCTGGACGATCTCGATGCGGCGGCGGCCGGCATCGCCGCGCTGCTCGACCGGTGGATGAGCACGGGACGGTCCCGCACCCTCGCCCGATACGCGTGCCTGCTGGAGGCCACGCACCACCCGGAGCTGCGGACGATCCTTGCCTACGGCGACGCCTCCCGTTCGCAGGCCACGGCGATGCTGGCGGCGGCCGGCGTCGAGGAGCCGGAGCGCGCGGGCGGGCGGCTCGTCGCCTGCATCGACGGCCTGCTGTTCGACCGCCTGGCCGGGGCCGGCTCCCGCGACGCGCCGGCACCGGGCACGGCAGCGAACCGCACGGACCTCACGGCCGCCGTCGCGACGCTGCTGCGGGCCTTCACAAAGGCAGCGTGACCCGGATGCCCGATCACGCCGCCGTTCTCGCCGCCTGCCGCCGCATCGGCGACGAGATCGCGGTCGACGCCCGCTACGCGCACAGCAGCCACCTGCGCGTCCTCGTCGCCGGCGAGGTCGTCTTCGACGAGCACTACCGCGGGCCCGCCGTCGCGGACGTGTTCTCGGTGACCAAGTCCGTCGTCGCCACCGCGGCCGGCGTCGCCGCACGTCAGGGGCTGCTGCCCGGCCTCGACGAGCCGGTCGGCGCGGTGCTGCCCGAGCTTCGCGGCACCCCGGCGGCCGGGCAGACCTGGCGGCACCTGCTGAGCATGACGCGCGGCGCCACGGTGGACGGTCCGTGGGAGATCGACGCGGTCACCGCCCTCGCCGGTGGTCAGGTCGCGCACGTCGCCGCCGCTCCCCGCGTCGCGACGCCGGGACGATCCTTCCGGTACGACGACGGCGGCTTCCACCTGCTCTCCGCCGGGCTGTCCCGGCTGACCGGTCGCCCGCTGGCCGACTACGCCGAGGCCGAGCTCTTCGGGCCGCTCGGCATCGCCGGCGCCTCGTGGCTCGCCGACCCGGACGGCGTCACCTTCGGCTTCGCGCACCTGCGGCTCTCCGCCGAAGGCCTGGGCCGGCTCGGCGAGTTGTGGCGGGCCGGCGGACAGCCCCTGCTGGATCCCGCCTTCGCCGCGGCGATGATCACCCCGCACTCCCCCGGCGGCCCGCCCGAGAACATGGGCTACGGCCTGGGCTTCTGGGTCGGCGACGGCATGCTGCTGGCCGGCGGCTGGGCCGGGCAGCACGTGGTGGTGCTGCCGGGCGCCGTGGTGGTCACCACCGGCGATCCCCGGTTCGACTTCGGGCCGCCGCCGCACGACGAGCTCCCGCCGGACTGGCAGCCGGCCCTGCACCTGGTGCGAAAGCACCTGATACCAGAACTTCAGTGACTGAGGACCCGCTGCAGGAACGTCTTGGTGCGCTCGTGCCGCGGGGCGGTCAGCACCTCGGCCGGCGGACCGGTCTCGACGACCTTGCCGTCGTCCATGAAGACCACCCGGCTGGCCACGTCGCGGGCGAAGGACATCTCGTGGGTCACCACGATCATCGTCATGCCGTCCTCGGCCAGTGACCGCATCACCGCCAGCACGTCGCCGACCAGCTCCGGGTCGAGGGCCGACGTGGGCTCGTCGAAGAGCATCAGGCCGGGATGCATGGCGAGCGCGCGGGCGATCGCCACCCGTTGCTGCTGCCCGCCGGACAGCTGACCGGGGTACGAGGACGCGCGGTCGGCCAGCCCGACCCGCCGCAGATTCTCCAGCGCGGTGGCCTCCGCGGCCGACCGCGACCGGCGCAGCACCCGCCGCGGGGCGATGGTCACGTTCTGCAGCACGGACAGGTGCGGGAAGAGGTTGAAGTGCTGGAAAACCATGCCGATGCCCCGGCGGGCCGCGTCCACGTCGGTGTCCGGGTCGGTGAGCTCGACGTCGCCCACCCGGACCGTGCCGGAGGTCGCCGGCTCGAGCGCGTTGACGCAGCGCAGCAGCGTGGACTTGCCCGACCCGGACGGGCCGATCAGGCAGACCACCTCGCCGGCCTCGACGTCGAAGTCGATGCCGCGCAGTACCTCGTGGTCGCCGAACGACTTGTGCAGGTCACGGATCTCAACGAACGGCACGGGCCGACCTCCGCTCCAGATGCCGGACCACCTGCGACAGCGGCAGCGTGATCACCAGATAGAGCAGGCCGGCCACCACCAGCGGCGTCGCGTTGACCCGCTGGTTGAGCACGTCACCGGCGTACTTGGTCAGCTCGATCGTGCCCGCGGTGACGCCCAGCACGTACACCAGGGAAGTGTCCTTGGTCAGCGACACGAACTCGTTGGTGAGCGGCGGCAGCACGATGCGCAGGGCCTGCGGGAGCACGATGGACACCATCGCCCGCGGCGCCGACATGCCCAGCGAGCGCGCCGCCTCGCTCTGGCCGCGCGGCACCGCCTGGATGCCGGCGCGCAACGTCTCGGCCGTGTACGCCGCGGCGGTCGCGCCCAGCCCCAGGGTCACCGAGCCGTACACCCCGCCGGGGATCTCGCGGTCGGGGAACGCCAGCGGGATGCCGTAGCCGACCAGGAACAGCACCAGCAGCGCCGGCAGCCCCCGGAAGACCTCGATGTACGCGGTCGCGAACCACCGGTACGGCGCCACGGTGGACAGCCGCGCCAACGCCAGCGCGAGCCCCACCACCAGGCCGAACACGAACGCCAGCACCGTGTAGATCACCGTGTTGAGCAACGCGGTGGTGACCACCGTCGGGAACATGTCGGCGGCGACGTCGGTGCGGAAGAACGAGTCGGCGAGCTTGCCCCAGTCCGCGGCCAGCGCCACCGTCAGGACGACGGCGGCGAAGACCGCGTAGGCGGCGCCGCGGGACAGGCGGCGCCGGGTGCGGATCCTCACTTGACGGTCGGCTTCGGGCCGATCCACTCCGCGTAGATCTTGTCGTAGGTGCCGTCCGACTTGGCCGCCGCGAGCACCTCGTTCACGGTCTTGAGCAGCTCGGGGTTGCCGTTCTTCTTCAGCGCGAAGCCGTACTGCTCACCGGTGTCGAAGCCGGCCGCCACGGTCACCTTGCCGGGGTTCTTCTTGTCGTACTCGTTCCACACCGGCAGGTCGCCGACGGCCGCCTCGATCTGGTTGGTGGTCAGGGCCTGCTGCTCGGACCCGAGGTCCTTATACGACACCACCTCGGCGGTCAGGCCGTCCTTCTTGACCTGCTCCCGCACGTACGCCTCACCGGTGGTCTCACCCTGCACACCGAGCCGCTTGCCGTTGAGGTCGGCCAGCGTCTTGTACGGCTTCCCGGCGAGCGTGACCAGCGCCTGGGTGGCGTCGAAGTAGGGATCGGAGAAGTCGAGCACCTGCTTGCGCTCGTCGGTGATGGTCATCCCGGCGGCGGCGATGTCGCACTTGCCGGTGTTGAGGTCCTGACCCGACTTGATGCCCTCGAACGGGGTGTCGACGATCTCCTGCTTGACGCCGAGTTTCGCCGCGACCAGGTCGACCAGCGCCACGTCGAAGCCGACCACCTTGCCGGACGCGTCCTTCGACTGGAACGGCGCGTAGGGCAGGTGGGTGCAGGTGGTGATCACACCCGCCTTGATCAGGGTGACGCCGCCGCTCTCGCCACTGGTGTCCTTCTTGGCGCAACCGGCC
>NZ_JBFAZH010000466.1:0-5670 GCF_040681735.1 Actinoplanes sp. NPDC051633
GTGACCCCCGCGGGCTCCCGCCAGCCGGAGGCCGGCGGCACCGGCCGCTCCTCGGCCGCGAACAAGCAGAGCGCGCCGACCAGAACCGCGTGGAGCACATCGAGCAGCTGCAGCTGCACCGGGGAGAGCGGGCGCAGCAGCAGCGGAGGTCTGGTGGTCGTGGCCGTCACAACGCCGACAGTAGCGACGGCGACCGGCCCGCGCGTCCTACCGGGGTACGTCATGCCACGGTATAGCGCCGCCCCGAAAAGCATGCCGTGGCAGGACGTATCCGCGGCCCGCGACGCCGATCGTGGACGCCATGACTTCAGCCATGGTCTCCGTACGTGACCTGAGCCGCGACTACGGCACCGGCGCACAGCGCGTAAGCGCGCTCACCGATGTGTCCTTCGACCTCGACCGCGGCACCTTCACCGCGGTGATGGGACCGTCGGGCTCGGGCAAGTCGACCCTCCTGCAGTGCGTCGCCGGCCTCGACCGGCCCACGTCCGGCGCCGTCACCGTCGACGGTGTGGAGCTGACGGCCCTCGACGAGACGGCGATGACGGTATTCCGCCGCGACCACATCGGCTTCGTCTTCCAGGCGTTCAACCTGATCACGTCGCTCACCGCGGCGCAGAACGTCGCGTTGCCCGCGCGGCTCGCCGGTCGTCGCCCCGACCCGGCCGACGTCACGCGCGCGCTCGACGCGGCCGGCCTCACCGATCGCTTCGGCCACCGCCCGAGCGAGCTCTCCGGCGGCCAGCAGCAACGGGTGGCGCTCGCCCGAGCGATGTTCAACGAGCCGGCGGTGTTGTTCGCCGACGAGCCGACGGGCGCGCTGGACGCCGGCTCGTCCCGCCATGTGCTCGATCTGTTGCGCCGGCTGGTGGACGACCGTGGTCAGACCGCGCTGATGGTCACGCACGATCCGGTCGCCGCCGCGATGGCCGACCAGGTGTTCTTCCTGGCCGATGGCCGGCTGGCCGACCGCATGCCGGCGACCGGCCCAGCGGCCATCGCCGCGCGCATGACGTCCGTGGAGATGGCGTCGTGAGCGTCCGTGACGGCGTCGGCACCGCCCTGCGGCTCAGCCGGCGGCGAGCCGGAGCGGTCGTCGCCGTGTTGCTCGGCACCGCCATCGTCACGGCGACCTTGACGCTCCTGGCATCGGCCACGCCCGTGCCACCGGCACGCTTCGGTGCGGTCGCCGCCGCCGTGCAGAGCCCGGCGGTGAGCACACCGGCGGATCCCTTCCCGGAGAGCCGGCCGTGGTCGCCGGCGGAGGCGGAGGCTCTGCGATCCGGCCTGGCACGGGCGCCGGGCGTGACCGCGGCGGTGTCCGACCGCACGTTCTACGCCCAGCCGGTGATCGGCGGCCGGCCATGGCACATCGACTCGGGGCACGGATGGACGAGCGCCGCACTCGCCCCGCACGGGCTGGTGGCGGGCCGCGCTCCGGCCGCGGACGGTGAGCTGGTGCTCGGGCGGTCCGCCGGGGCCGGCGTGGGCGGCACGGTGACCGTGCTGACCGCGGAGGGACCGGCGCCGTGGGTCGTCGTCGGCCTGATCGACGCGGACGCGGTGTACACCTCCGATGCCGTCGCGGCCCGGCTGTCGCCCGGCGTCCGGGTCATCGCGCTGCTCGGCGATCCGCGGCTGCCGCCGATCGGGTCGGCGGGGACCGTCCTGAGCAGCGACGAGTTGGGAGCGTTGGAGCCGCGGGCGGACGCGCGGACCCGATGGATCGGCATGCAGGTGGTGACCGCGATGGTCGCACTCGCGTCGTTCGCCTGCGTGTTCATCATCGCCTCGACGTTCGCGTTGTCGGTCCGTCAGCGGCGGCGTGAGCTGGGCATGCTGCGGGCGGTCGGCGCCACACCACGGCAGGTCCGGCGGATGGTGCTGCGTGAGGCGGCGGCCGTCGGCGTGGTGGCGTCGGTGGCCGGATCGATCGTCGGTCTGCTCGCCGCGCCGCTGCTCGGCCCGGTGCTGGTCGATGCCGGTTTCGAGCCGTCGACCTTCGTCGCGCGGCCGCACCTGTGGCCGATCGCGGTGGGCATCGCGGCCGGTCCGGTCATCGCCGTGCTGGGCAGCGCGGTCGCGGCGCGCCGGGCGGCCGGGGTGAGCCCGCTCGAGGCGCTTCGCGAGGCGGCGGTGCAGACCCGGCCGATGACGCGTACGCGATGGATCGTCGGTGGCGCCTTCGCGGCGGTCAGCCTGGCCACCGGGCTGGCGACGACCCTCACCGACGAGATGCGTGATCTGGCGACCTATTCGCTGCTCTCCGCCATGTCGGCGGTGGTCGCTGCAACCCTGCTCGCGCCGGTGGTGGTCCCGCCGGTGGTGCGGCTGGTCCTCTGGCCCCTACGCGGGCCGATCGCGATGGTGGCTCGGGAGAGTGCGCTGACCGCCGTCGGCCGCACCGCCTCGATCGCGGCACCGGTGCTGCTGACGATCGCCTTCGCCGTTTTCATCGCCGGCAACGTGAAGACGTCGTCGCAGGCCTTCGCCGATCGGCGCGCGGCACAGGTGCAGGCCGGTGCCGTCCTGACACCGGACGGCACGCCGGGGCTGACGGATGCCGCGGTGTCGTCCGCAGCGGGCGCCGCCATATTGCCGACCGACGTCTACGTCGGCGACTCGGTGGCCCGGGTCATCGGTGTCGATCCGAGCATGGCGACGGTCCTGGCGGGTCTTCGTGACGCCGCGGGCCGGCTGTCCGGCGACGCCGCGATCGTCACGGAGAGCCGGGCCGCGCAGTCGAGGGTGAGGACCGGCCAGACGCTGACCGTGCGCTTCGAGGACGGGCAGGACCGGCAGTTGAGCATCGTCGGCACGGTGCCCGACAGCGCGGTGCCGGCGGAGTTCGTGTTGTCGCGTTCGACCGTGCGGGCTCACGACCCTTCGGCGCTCGCCTCGGCGGTGCTGCTGCCGGAGGGCCGGGCTCCGGCGCCGCCGGTGGGCAGCCGGGTGATCAGCGTGGACGAGTTCGCTCGGAGCGCGGACGCCAACGAGGACCATCTGGTGTGGACGTTCACCGTGCTGCTCATCGCGGTTTCGGTCGGATACGGGCTGATCTCGGTCGCGAATACCCTGATGATGGCGACCGCGGGACGCGCCGGCGACCTGCGGCTGCTGCGGCTGGCCGGCGCGACCCCGAGGCAGGTGCTGCTCGCGGTCGCGACCGAGTCGGCGGTCATCGTCGTGATCGGGTCGCTGATGGGCTTGGCCGCGGCCGAGCTGGCGCTCTGGGGCTCGGCGCGGGGCCTGAGCGCCCAGATCGGCCAGGAGGTGGCATCGGTGTTCCCGTGGACGCAGGCCTCCGCGGCAGTGGCGGCGTGCCTGCTGCTGGCCGTGCTGGCGAGCATCGGCCCGGCCGCCCGGTGGTCCCGCCGCCCGGCGCTCTCGGCCCCGGATTTGACAACTGCATAGAGCCGATCAGGCCTACGGACGCAGGCCGTGCGCGGAACGCGGGCGCGTGGTGGAGGTCAGCGGTCGGGGGTGAGCGTTGTCGCGAGGATGCCTTCGCAGGTGCGCATTGCGGCGCGGGCCGCGGTGCGTAGCTCTCGCGCCGAGAACGGATGCTCGCCGATCGCCTGCCAGCGGGCCAAGGCCGTCTGGGCCGCCGATGCGATGCGGTGGGGTGGGGCTTCGGCCGGAAGTCCCAGCCGGTGGTGCGGCGCGCCGCCCGCGCCGCCGAGCAGCATGTCCATCTCGGTGAGCTGCTCCTCCGTGCCGGGCAGCCGGCCGGAGCGCAGGAGGTGGAGCAGGCGCAGTTCGACGAATTCGTGGGCGCTGGCCTTGATGCGTTCGGCCTCGGCGGCCAGCATCGACTCCGCCGGGACGCACTCGTCGATGACCGCCAGGGCGGAGCGGGCCTTCAAGACTTCGCTGCGGCCCACGAACTGTGCGGTGAAGACGTCGCGCAGGCGGTCGATGCCGCTGTGCTCGGTGAGCGCCCGCGCCAGGTCTGCGGAGTCGCGGACGATGTTCTCCCGGATCAGGCGCACCGACAGGCGTACGCCGAAGAGGCCCAGCCGGTTGAGCACGTGCTGCCGGCCCGGGGCGGACGAGGCGAACCGGTCCGCCGTCAGCAGCAGCTCCACCACGTCGGACATCGGCTCGGCGGCGACGGCGGCGAGCGTGCGGAACTCGTCCTCGCGCAGCGTCGCACCCGCCGCGCCGAGCAGGCCCGCCACCGGGACCACCACCGGGCAGAGGCGACGCAGCCGCTCGTCGGTCGCGTATCTGGCCGCGACCCGGGCGGCCGCCTCCATCGCGTCCAAGCGGCAGCCGCCGATCTCGTCGGCCCGGGAGAGCACGCCGACGGCGTTCACCGGGGTGCCGTTGGCCATCCCGTCGCCGTGGAACGACTCGAGGAAGCGGACGTCGCTGCCGTGCATGTGGCGCAGCAGGTAGATCACCGCGTCGGTCTGGGCGGCGCGTTCGCCCTCGGCCTCCATGAATGCCATCGTGCGCAGCGAGACATCCGTCGACAGCGACGCGATGCCCGGCGTGTCGATCAGGGTGTGCTGGCGCAGGCGGGCGCTGGGCACACGCACCTCGAGGTGGTCGACGTCGGCGGCCGGGCGGCCGAGGTCGATCTGCACGGCGCCGCGGACCCGCTGGAACGGGCGCTGCTCGGCGGCGCCGCCCTTGAGGTGGGCGGTGACCGAATAGGTCGGCCCGTCGGCATACCAGGTGACGATCCGCGTGCACTCGCCCGCGTCGGTGGCCGCCAACTCCTCGCCGACCAGCGCGTTGAGCAACGTCGACTTGCCCGCTTTGATCTTGCCGGCGATGGCCACCCGCAGTGGCTCGTCGACCCGGCGCCGGGCTTCGGTCAGCCGGCCGCGCAGACTCGGGTCGGTGCTCTCGGCCAGAGACCGGTCGAGCAGCGTCCGCACTTCGTCGAGCAGGCTCATGCCGCCTCCGCCCCACGGCGACGATCCGCCGGCTCAGGCGCCACAGACGCCAAGCAACCCGAGGCAGACATCGCAGACACCGGCGAGCCGCTCATGCCAGGTGGTCCAGACGACGGCGCTGTTCGGCCAGCGTGGCTGCCCGCTCCCGGCGCTCCGGCTCCGGCAACGCCGCGGTTTCGCGTACCGCCGCCGCCGTGGCCGCCGCCGACCTCTCCACCGCCAGCGCTCTCGCGCCGAACTCGTCGCGCAGGAAGCGCTGCGTGCGCCGCACCGCCTCCCGCGAATCGCGTCCCACGTGGAAGGCGACGTCGTCGACGTAGCGGCGCAGCTCCTGCTTCGCCTGGGCCCGGCGGTGCTGCACCTGGCGCTCGCGCTCCGCCCGCACCAGCCGCCGGCCCAGCGTCATGCCCGCCAGCAGGCCCAGCGGCGCCGCGATCGCCACGTTGAAGAGCGCGCCGACCGCGCCGAGCATGTAGAAACCGCCGTAGGTGACCCGGGCCGCGGTGAAGGCGCCGAGGAACTGCTGCATGCCCGACTTGTGGAAGCTCACGTCGAGTCCATCGATCTTGCGGAGGGCGAGGTCGGGCGACGGCAGGTCGACGTCCAGGCTGTCGTACTCGATGTCGAACCGCTCGGCCACGTCGCGCGCGAGCTCCTCGCAGCGACTGACCAGCAGCATCAGGTTGTCCACCGCGGCCGCGGTCGCCTCCCGCGCCGCCCACGCCTGGAAGTCGCGCCACGTGTCGCGCGGGTCCGACTCGTC
>NZ_JBFAZH010000467.1:0-5668 GCF_040681735.1 Actinoplanes sp. NPDC051633
CCCCGGGGTCGAAGACCTTCGTCAGCGCCTCGATACGGACGGCGACCATCCCCCCATGGTGGGGCCTGGTCAGTCGTTCTGCCAGACGGTGCGGTCGAGCCATCCGTCTCCGTTGTCGTCGTACATCGTCTTGTCGAAGACGCCGTCGCGGTTGCGGTCGATGTCGGCCTCGTCGACGGTCCAGTCGGCGTCCAGGTCACGGCCCACGAAATCGGTCCTGCCGTCGCGGTTGAGATCGACCAGGATGTCCACGCCGCCGTCCTCGCGGCCGACGTAGGTGGCCTTGTCCCAGTCGCCGTCGCCGTCCGCGTCCACCCGGTTGTGATAGCCCTTGGGCGGCTTGATCTCCTCGATCTCGGCCTGCATCTCGGCCTGCTGGACCTTGGCCGGGGCCTCCTCGACGTGCGAGGCGAGCTTCATGGTCTCGGCGTCGCCCATGCCGGTGCTCGGCCGGTCGCCCATCCGGGACACCGCGGTCACCTCGTCGAGGTCACGGCCGGGCGCATCGCCGAGGCCGGTGTGCAGGGTCACGTCGCTGCCGCCGGCGCCGCCCTGGCTCACCGCCTCGGCGGCCTGACGGGCCCCGACACCGGCCGCGGTGCCGAACTCGGACCACTCGCCCAGCGACCCGAACAGCCCGAACGTGCTCGACTTGGTCATCCGGCTCTCGACCGCGGCCGCGACGCCGTGCGAGTCGGACGCGACCTGGCTGCGCAGCAGGTCCTTCTCGCTGTCGTCGAGGGTGTACTCGGACAGCGCGCTTTCCGGATCGCGCGACAGCTCGCCGGCGAACGCGGAATCGGTGAGCAGCCGCTCGAGAACGGTGTCGAAGTCGCTCATGCGGCAACCGTAGGACAACGCGTCCAGCGTTTGTATCGGACGAGGGTCTCGAACCAGACCCTCAGTCCAGTTCAGGCATTGCCACCGGCTGGGGGCGCGGGCGGCAGGTGCCGCACTGCACCGCGTCCTCGACCACCAGCGCCTCGGCCCGGCGTCGCATCTCCGACCGGCTCACCTGCAGCAGGTACGGCCCGAAGCGCGCGTGGTCCTCGCACACGCCGCGGCCGCAGAACCGGCAGGACGCCCGCGCCGCCTTCGCGCAGAACCAGCAGAGCACGAGTGTCTTCCTCCATCTATCCGATGACGATCGGCGGTGTCGTGGTGGTCACCGACGGGTTCGGCTCCTCGGGGTCCGGGGAGTCCGGCGGGGTGGGCGAGTCCGACGGATCCGAGGAGTCCGGCGGGCTGGGCGGCGTCGTCGGTGTCCGCGGCGGCGTGGTTGTCACCGGCGGTGTCGTGGTCGTCACCGGCGGCGGGTTGTCCTCGGGATCATCGTCGTCGTTGCCGTTGCCACCCGGCTGCGGGATCGGGTCCGGCAGCACCGGTTCCTCGGTCGGCGGCAGCGAGGCGGAGGGCTCGATCGACGGGGTCTCGACGACCGGCGGCTCCGACGACGGCTCCTCGCTCGGCGACTCGCTGGCCGGCGGCGGGATGGTCACGCCGTCCCCGCAGGACAGGCCGGAGTCGGTGGTGGACGCGGGGCTGCCGACCACCTCGACCCGGCCGCTGGAGACGGTGACGGCCGACTCCTCGACCGAATACCAAGCCTTGCCCACGTTCACGACGTCGCCCTGCGTCCGGGAGACGACGAGGTTCAGCGGCCGGTACGAGCCCCTCGTGCTGCTGGTGTCGGCGAGCACGCGGCCCTCCTCGAGGACCAGCTCGCCGCTCGGTGACCGCCCGCCGCCGGTGCTCAGCTCGCCGATCTCGGTGCTCGATCCGCCGCAGAGCAGCGTCGCCGAGCCACCCGCGAAGGTGATCCGCCCGATCGAGTTCTCCGACACCGAGATCCGCGCACCGGTCTCGACGTAGCGCCGATCGCCGTCCTCCAGCACCACTCGCCGGCCGTCCTGCAGCACCGCCAGGCGGCCGTGGTCGGCGGTGAGCAGCGCCCGGCTGCGGGGCATCTCGGCCCAGGCCGGCCCGGGTGCCAGATTCGCCGCGGTGATCAGCAGCGCGAGCAGCAGGCAGAGCAGCACCAGCCACCACATGCGCCGTTCGAACCGCTTGTCCACCTCGGGGTCCTCGGTGCCGGCCGGCGGGCCGGGGGGCACGATCAACGGCGGGTAGGCGTCGCCCGGGTGGATGCCGAACCGCGGCGCGCGCCGGCCCTCGACGACCGGCGCGCCGCGCGGGTCGCCGGTGGCGCCGACCATCGGCGGGAGGTCGGAGGCGTCCGGGATCACCCAGAGGCGGACCGGGGTACGCGTCTGCGCGACCTCGCCGGGATAGCCGTCCCCGACCGGCCCGATCAGGGTGCCGCGACGCAGCTCGGTGCCATCCTGCATGGCGATCACGCCCGACTCGACGACCACCGCGTGCGTGGGCCCCGGCAGCAGCACCGGCGCCCCGGGGTCCAGGTCCACGGGGTACGACTGGGTGATCAGGGACAGCAGCTCGTCACCGTCCAGCGCGGACAGCGCCGGCGTCTCGGCGAACAACGCCTCGGCCTCGGCCCGGTCCAGCGGCGGCGGGCCGGGCAGCGGGCCGATCACGCTCGCCACGGTCGCTGAGGGCACGCTCAGCAGGGTGGTGCCGGCGGTGTGCCAGTTCAGGGTCGTGGGCCGGCCGGTCAGCGCGTTGCCCAGCCCGACGATGCCGCCGGGGCCGACGTGGTGGCGGACGGTGCCGCCGGGGTCGTTCGGCCTGCGGGCCTGCAGCGCGCCGTCCACCACGACATAGATCGCGTGTTGCGGACCACCGGCCATCACGAGCTGCCGCCCGGTCGGCGGGTGCATCCAGCGGGCCCGCGTCGCCAGGTTGGTCAGCGCCTGCTCGGGCAGGCCGGCGAGCTCGGACTTGCGCAACGCCTCGAGCCGGCGGGGCAGGTCGGTCTCGCGCCGGCGCTCGGCGGCGCGGACGCGGGACTTGCGCCACGAGCGGGCCAGCCGGCCGGCGCCCAGGTGCACGATCGGCAGGCACAGGACGAGCACGATCAGCGTCAGCAGCAGCTTGCCGGTGACGCCGTCGTGCCACAGACCGGTGACCACGCCCTCGACCCGGTCCGCCCAGATCCGGTACGCGAGATTCACCGCGATCACGAGCCAGAGCACGGCCAGCACCCCGTACAGGGCGATGATCTTGCCTTCGCGGTCCAGCATCGACCAGCGCGGCGGGCGGCCCCGCAGCCGGCTGGTCACCCAGGACACGCCGCGGGCGCGCAGGTTGGGGATCTCCAGCCAGTCCATCAGCAGGTAGTAGCCGTCCAGCGCGATGAACGGGTTGAGGTTGAACAGCACGTTCAGATACCAGGCGAAGGCCAGCTTGAAGGCGAGCCCGGCCAGCGCGGGGACGGCCAGGCCGACGAGTTGCATCGAGCCGGCCAGCACCAGCCCGGTGATCGGCCCGGCCGCGGTGACCAGCAGCCGCGCCCGCCGCCCGGCCATCCACACGTCGGTGGTGTCGACGAAGACCGACGGGATGCCGAAGTAGATGAGCAGGCCGGCCGCGGGCACGTCCCGCCCGGCATGCTTGGTGGCCAGCGCGTGACCCATCTCGTGGCAGGCCAGCGCGAGGGCGTTCAGCAGGAGCAGGATGACCGCTCCCAGCAGGTACGAACCGTTGGTCAGGAACAGCGCCTCGGTGCCGCGCCACCAGGTCAGGCCGAAGACGCCGAGCCCGGCGACGCTGATCACCGCCAGCACGATCGCCGCGACCTTGGTGAACAGGAAGCGGCCACCGGCTCGGTAGAGGAACGACACGAGCGGGTCGATGTCGGTCACCAGCATCCGGCGCCCGCGCAGGGTGGCCAGCAGGCCGTCGCGCATCCGGGTGCCGAGCGGGCGGCGCACCACCTCCTGCAGCGGGCGGAACGCGTCGACCGGCAGCTCCTCGAGCATCCGGTTGCCGGCCAGGTCGGCGACCACGCGGCGGACCTGGTCGGGGGCGAGCCGGCCGGCGATGCGGGCGAACTCGGCGACCAGCCGGGCCACGGTCAGCGTGCCGTCCATCAGCAGCGCGAGCTGCCACTCGTCCGGGGTGAGCCGCAGATAGCAGGCGCGCGAGCCGTCGTCGGGCGAGCGGACCATGATGTACGCGGGACCACGCACGCTGTCCAGCTCGACGGCCTCGACACCGGCACGCAGCACCGGCCGCGCGCGGGCGGGGTTCAGCCGGTCGACGACGGCGGCCCACAAACCGGGGTCGGCGGGTCCGACGGGCTCACCCGGAGCCCGGCCGGCCAGCGACTCCCAGAGGTTCATCCGGGTCTCGACGTACGTCACTTGAGCATGCCTCTCTCAGCGTCCGGGCCGATGACGGGTGGGCCGACGACGGATGGAGAGTAGGCGGTTGGCGTACGTGAACGCGAGCCTCGCCGCGAGAATGCCGGACAATACAAGCACAAAGAGGGCATAAGACTGCGGTGGATGATCCCGGTCAACCCCCTTGACCGAGATCACCCACCGCCGGGGTGAAGTTCTGACTCAGCCGGAGCTCAGCCGGCCTCGGCCAGCGTCGCGGTCACCGTCTTCTGTGCACCGTCGCGGGTGAAGGCGACGGTCACCTTGTCACCCACCGAGGCGCCCTGCACGATCGTGATCAGGTCGTCGGAATCGTTGATCGCCTTGCCGTTGACCGTGGTGATCACGTCGCCCTGCTGGATCCCGGCCTTGGCCGCGGCGCCGCCCTCGGTGACCGTACGCACCAGCACGCCGCCGCCCTCGGCCTCGGCCACGCTGACGCCGAGCGCCGGGTGGCTGACCTTCTTGCCGGCCATCAGCGTGTCGGCGACCTGCTTTGCCTTGTTCGACGGGATCGCGAAGCCCAGGCCGATGTTGCCGGTGGAGTCGCCGCTGGTGGCGATCGCGGAGTTGATGCCGATCACCTGGCCGCTGATGTTCACCAGCGCGCCGCCCGAGTTTCCCGGGTTGATCGGCGCGTCGGTCTGCAACAGGCCGGACATCGAGTTGACGCCGCCCTGCGTCTGACCCTGCGGGTTCTGCTGACCGAACGGGTTCTGCGGGTCCTGCTGCTGCTCGTCGTTGGTCCGGATGGTGCGGTCCTTGGCGCTGATGATGCCGGCGGTCACCGAACCCTCCAGGCCCAGCGGGCTGCCCAGCGCCAGCACCGTGTCGCCGACCTGCATCTGCGAGCTGTCGCCGAAGGTGGAGATCTTCAGGCCCGAGACGCCGGAGGCCTTGATCACCGCGAGGTCGGTGCGCGGATCGGTGCCGACGATGGTGGCGGTCGCCTTCTTGCCGTCCGCGAAGATCACGTTGACCGTGTTGCCCTGCGCGGTGGAGACCACGTGGTTGTTGGTCACGATGTAGCCGTCGGCGGTGAGGATCACGCCGGAGCCCTCGCCCGAGCCGGTGGTGATCGAGACGACGCTGTCCTGCACGGCGGCGGCGATCTGCGCCAGCGACGATCGGTCGACCACCCGGGTCGTCGACGCGTCGCTGGTCGACACCGTGTTGGAGCCGTTGTTGTCGTCCATCGCCATCACCGTGGCGGCGCCGATGCCGCCGCCGGCCAGCGCGATCAGCACGGCGGCGGCGCCGGCCACGAAGATCTTGCGCCCGCGGCCGGCTCTTGCTCAAAGTTCCCAAATTAGAGTAAGAGGTATTTTTGTTTTTGGTGGTCGCCTCTCATTAGTTGTTCTGGGGTT
>NZ_JBFAZH010000468.1:0-5656 GCF_040681735.1 Actinoplanes sp. NPDC051633
CCCGCGAAGCCGCCGGCGGCCAGCCCGGCCAGCTGGTGCCGCTCGGTCTCGGTGCCGGCCAGCGCGGCCAGCGTCGGGAGGTTGAGGTCGGTCAGGTCCATGCCGCTGATTGAACCGTTGACAACCAAGGTTGTGCAACTTAGGTTGTGTATATGACTTCGAACGAGAAGCGGTACCGGCGCCTGATCGACGCGCTCGAGCGTTTCGCTTCGAGCGGAGAGCTTCGCGAGTTCTGGCACCCCGACGGCGAGCAGGTCGAGCACCCGAACGTGATGAGCCCGGGCGGCCGGCGTCGTGCGCTGGCCGGTGTGCTGGCCGGGGCCGACACCGCCGCCACCATCGTTCGCGACCAGCGCATGGAGATCCTCGACGTGATCGAGAGCGGCGACCGGATGGCCGTCCAGCTGCACTGGACCGCCATCGCCGCCCGCGACCTGGGCCCGATCCGCGAGGGCACGACGCTGACCGCGCACATCGGCCAGTTCCTCGAGTTCCGTGACGGCAAGCTGCTGCGCCTGAGCACCTACGACTGCTACGAGCCCGTGAACGGCGGCTCTATGGCACCAGGAGAACCTTGATGTGGCCGCCGCTCTCCGCGTCGCGGAAGGCGGCCGCCGCGTCGTCCAGCGAATGGGTCGCCGTGATGAAGTCGGCCGGGGTCACGACGCCCCTCCGCAGCAGGGTGATCGAGTCGGCGTAGTCCTCCGGCACGTACGTGGCACTGCCCTGGATGCGGATCTGACTGTCCTGCACCGTGTGCAGCGGGATGCTCACCTCACCGGGCGGCACCCCGACGACCACGACCGTGCCGCCCTTGTTCGCGATTCCGATCGCTTGGGTAAGCGTGGCCTGCTCGGCCACGCAGTCGAACGCCACGTCCGCCGATTCGCCCAGCTCCGCGCGTACCCCCTCGATCGCCTCGGGTGACGACGCATCCACCGCGGCGTCGGCGCCGAAGCGCAACGCCCTCTCCCGGCTCGAAGCGGAGCGAGCCGTCATCACCACCCGGCGTGCGCCCTGGTCCTTGGCGACCCGCAGCATCAGCAGGCCGATCGTGCCGGCGCCGAGGATCGCCACCGCGCGGTCGCGGACGCCGCCGGCGAGCCGGATCGCGTGCACCGGCGTGGAAAGCGGCTCGATCAGCGCGGCGGCCGGCCAGTCCAGCTCGTCGGGGACCGTGTGCAGGCGACGCTCGTCGATGGTGAAGTAGTCGGCGAACCCGCCCTGGTCGTGGGCGCAGCCGAAGAAGCGCAGGCGTTCACAGACGTTCGGCCGGCCGGCGACACAGGTCTTGCACTCGTAGCAGGGCAGCGGCGGCTCGACGGTGACGCGGCGGCCGGTGTCCACGACCGTGCCGCTGACCTCGTGGCCGGGCGCGAACGGCAGCGAGATGAACGGGTGCCGGCCGTGCAGCGCGTGCACGTCGGACCCGCAGACCCCGGCCACCGCCATCCGCACGAGCACCTCGCCGGGCTTGGGCTCCGGGACCGCGGCGGTCTGCACCTCGACACCATCGGAAGTGACCACCACCCGGCGCATCTCCATGCCAAGAACCTAACCCTTGTGTACGACAGGTCGCCGGGCACATGCTGCGGACATGCTTTCCTACGCCAGCGGAACCTCGGACGTGCCCCTGCTCGGAGAAACGATCGGCGCCAACCTGGAGCGCACCGTGGCCCGTTTCGGCGACCGCGAGGCCCTGGTCGACGTGGCGTCCGGCCACCGGTGGACGTACGCGGAATTCGACACGGGCGTCAACCGTCTCGCGCACGGCCTGCTGGACCGCGGCATCGAGAAGGGCGACCGGGTCGGCATCTGGGCGCCGAACTGCGCCGAGTGGGTCTTCATCCAGTACGCGACCGCGAAGATCGGCGCGGTCCTGGTAAACATCAACCCGGCCTACCGGACGCACGAGCTGGAGTTCGTCGTCAAGCAGTCCGGCCTGGCGCTGCTGATCAGCGCGGTGAGCTTCAAGACCAGCAACTATCAGGAGATGGTCGAGTCGATCGGCTTCGCCGAGCAGACGATCTTCATCGGCTCGGAGAAATGGGCGGCGTTGTCGTCCGCCGACGCCTCCGCCCCGGCGCTCGACCTCTCCTTCGACGACCCGATCAACATCCAGTACACGTCCGGGACCACCGGCTTCCCCAAGGGCGCCACGCTCTCGCACCACAACATCCTCAACAACGGCTACTTCGTCGGTGAGCTGGTCAACTACACCGAGGAGGACCGGATCTGCATCCCGGTGCCGCTCTACCACTGCTTCGGCATGGTGATGGGCAACCTCGCGGCCACCTCGCACGGCGCCTGCATGGTGTTGCCCGCGCCCGGCTTCGACCCGGCCGCGTCGCTGCGCGCGGTCGCGAGCGAGCGCTGCACGTCGCTCTACGGCGTGCCGACCATGTTCATCGCCGAGCTCGGTCTGGCCGACTTCGCGTCGTTCGACCTGTCGACGCTGCGCACCGGCATCATGGCCGGCTCGCCGTGCCCGGTCGAGGTGATGAAGCGGGTGGTCGCCGAGATGCACATGACCGAGGTGGCGATCTGCTACGGCATGACCGAGACGTCGCCGGTGTCGACGATGACCCGCGCCGACGACAGCCTGGCCCGGCGCACCGAGACGGTCGGGCGGGTGATGCCGCACCTCGAGTCGAAGGTGGTCGACCCGGCCACCGGGCTGGTGGTCGAACGCGGCGAGCCCGGGGAGCTGTGCACGCGCGGCTATTCGGTGATGCTCGGCTACTGGGACCAGGCCGACGCCACGGCCGAGGCGATCGACGCGGCCCGCTGGATGCACACCGGTGACCTGGCGACGATGGACTCCGACGGGTACGTGAACATCGTCGGCCGGATCAAGGACCTGGTCATCCGTGGCGGCGAGAATGTCTACCCCCGCGAGGTCGAGGAGTTCCTCTACACGCATCCGGACGTGGCGGACGTGCAGGTGATCGGGGTGCCGGACGCGAAGTACGGCGAGGAGCTGATGGCGTGGATCGTGCTCCGCCCGGAGGCGAAGCCGCTGACGGCGGAGGCGGTGCGCGAGTTCTGCGCGGGCCGGCTGGCGCATTACAAGATCCCGCGTTACGTACACATCGTGGACGGCTTCCCGATGACGGTCACCGGCAAGGTGCGCAAGGTGGAGATGCGGTCCCAGGCGGTCGACCTGCTGGACCTGCAGGACGCGGCCTCGACCCGCAACGCCTGATCTCCGCATTGGATGGTCACTAGGTATCGGCCGGCTCATCGAGGTCTGCGGCCGCCGCGCGAAGCCGGCGGGCAACCAGGCCGGCGGCCAGTCGCGCCGCGCCGAGGGCCGGGTCGCCGGCCATTCGCGCGCGGTTGCCGAGCGCCGCGCAGACCCGTGCTCTGATCGGCGTCGCGGCCGTGAGCAACCCGCCCGCAAGGACCACCGGCTCGGTTTCCCGGTCCACTTCGGACAAGGTGGCGAGCAGGCGGTCCGCCGCCTCGTTCGTGATCGCCCGCGCCGCCGGATCGTCTATCCCGCAGACGATCGGGGCCAGCGTGGCGAAGCCTGACGGCGTCTGACGGCTCGCCCAGCCCGGCAGTTCTTCCCGGGTACGCACGCCGGCGTGCGCGAGCACGGCGTCGCCGAGCGGGGACGACGACCGGACCGCCGCCCGCACCGCCCGCAGCCCCATCCATGCGCCGGATCCTTCGTCGCCGAGCAAGAACCCGAGCCCGTCCGCGACCTGCGTCACCTGCAGCCCGTCCACCCGCGCGGCCACCGCGCCGGTCCCGGCGATCAGGACCGCCCCGCTCCGCGCCGTGCAGCCCGCCGCGAAGGCGGTGACCGCGTCACCGACCAACTCCACCGGGCACCGCAGCCCGATCGCCCGCCACGAAGCCGCGAACGCCGCGCGGATCGCCGGGTCGTCCAGGGCGCTGTCCCCGGCCAGCCCGACCACCATGGCGGCGACGCGGGCGGGTGCGTGCGTACCCAATGCCTCTCGCACCGCCGCCGCGATCTCGGCCACCGCACCCACGCCGGTCAGGCACGGGTTGCCCGGACCGGCCGCCCCGCGGCCCAGGCTCCCGCCGGCGAGGAGCACCGCCCGCGTGCCCGTCCCGCCCGCATCGACGCCGATCACCAAGTCCATGGAAAGTCATCATTGACTATCTCGGTTCACGGTCGTAATTTTCATCAAACAAACTTTTCTATGAAAAGGATGTCCACGATGACCGGTGGGAGCGGCGGGCTGCTCGGGCGGCTGCGCATCGAGGGGCCGACCATGCCCGGCGCGCTCGCCCGCATCGCCGAGGTCATCGCCGGTGACCCCGAGGGCGCGGCCAACGCCAGCATCGTCGACCTGGCCGAGCGCACCGGCACCTCGACCGCGACGGTCACCCGCTTCAGCCGGGCGCTCGGTTTCAAGGGGTACGCGAACCTGCGCGTCGCCATCGCCACCGAGACCGGCCGGGTCGAGCAGGCCCGGTGGGAGACCGACATCAGCGGCGACATCAACCCCGGCGACTCGCTCGACAGCGTGCTCAAGGTGATCGCCACCGCGGACACCCGGGCGATCCAGGCCACCGCCGCCGGCCTGGACATGACCGACATCGAGCGGGTCTCCGGGGCGATCGCCGAGGCCGGCCGCGTGGAGATCTTCGGCCTGGGCAGCAGCGGCGCGGCCGGGCGCGAGATGGCGTTCCGGCTGGAGCGCATCCGGATCCCGGTGTGGTGCCGGTCCGACAGTCACACCGCGCTCACCAACGCCGCCCTGCTGCAGCCCGGTGACGTCGCGATCGGGCTGTCCCACTCGGGCCGGACCAGCGAGGTGATCGAGACGCTGGCGGAGGCCTCATCGCACGGCGCGCTCACCGTCGCCGTCACCTCGTATCCGCGGTCGCCCCTGGCCGAGGTCGCCGACGTGGTGTTCGTGACCTCGGTGCACGAGACCACGTTCCGGGTCGCCGCCCTCTCCGCACTGCACTCGGCGCTGCTCGTGCTCGACCTCATCTATGTCGCGGTGGCTCAGCGCACCTACGAGCGCACCACCGAGGCCTTCGAACTGACCGTGCGCGCCGTCGAAGCTCACCGGCGCCGCTGATCCCGTCCACACCCGTCCCCACCCGTCCCCACTCGTCCCCAGGAAGGACTCTGCCGATGAACATCGACCGATATCGATCGGCTGCGCTCGCCGCGGCCGTCGTGCTGCTCGGCGGCGCCGGCGCCGTCGCCGTTTCGCAGGCCGCATCCGCGGCGACGTGCGGTCGCCTCTTCGACGATTTCAGCTATGCGTCCTCATCGGACGCCGCGCTGACCCGCAACGGCTGGGTGCCCCGCTCCTACGCCGGCGGTCCGGGCGTACCCGGCGCGACCTGGTCCGCGCAGAACCTCAGCTTCCCCACCTCGGACGGCCAGAAGGTGCTGCAGCTGACGTCGTCCACCGACGGCACCGGGACCGGCACCAACCACGCCGAGCTTTACACCTCGCAGAAGCGCTATCTCGAGGGCACCTACGCCAGCCGGGTGAAGTTCAGCGACACCCCGGCGAGCGGCGCCGACGGCGACCACATCAACCAGACGTTCTTCACGATCAGCCCGCTCGCCTACGACCTCGACCCGACATACTCCGAACTGGACATCTCCGAGTACCTGCCGAACGGCGGCTGGGGTGAGACCGGCCCGATCAAC
>NZ_JBFAZH010000469.1:0-5646 GCF_040681735.1 Actinoplanes sp. NPDC051633
GCAGGCCGAGTTGTTGGTCCACTCTTCGGTGCTGCCGGTGCATTGTGTCGCGTCGGCGGAGCCGTTGTGGACGAACGCCCAGTTCCGGCCGCCGTCGGTGGACTTGTACAGGCCCCACTTCGCGGCGTCCGGCACGGGCCGGGTGATGCCGCTGCAGCACACGCTGGACATGCCGCGCAGGGCGGTGGTGGTCGCGACGTACAGCGTCTTGCGGTCTCCGGGCTTGACGATGATGTCGCCGATGCCCTTGCCGCTGAGCGCGTTCTTGCCGAGCGGACCTTCCCAGGTCAGGCCGCCATTGGTGGACTTGTAGAGCCCGACCCCCGCGACGCAGCCGGAGGCGCAGATGTTGGCCTCGCCGGTGCCGACGTAGATGGTCAGGCCGGTCGGGTCGTTGCGGTCGACCGTGACGGCGCCGGCCGCGTTGATGCCGAGCGGGCCGCCGAGGTACGCCCACTTCGGGTTCGCGGCGAGGATGTCCAGGGTGGCCCATACGCCGCCGCCGGCCGGGGTGATGTAGGCGCGGCAGAAGCCGGGCCGGCACCCGGAGGCGAGGGCGATCGACGTGGTCCGGCCGCCGGCCACGTACTCGTTGGGCACGTAGTTGTAGGCGTTGCGGAACTCGGTGAACGGGTACAACGCCTCGCTCGGGCCGATGTTCGTCCAGCGGTTCTGCCAGGCACGGCCGCGCGGTGCCGCGCGGCGGTCGGCGGAGGCGTACGCCGCACGGGACCGGTCGACCTGCGCGACCGAGATGGTGTTGGCGGGGTACGCGCGTTCGTCGAACTCGCCGAGCCCGAGGGCGCCGGGGCTGTCGAGCACCCCGCCGTTGGGCTGCGCCTGGTGCAGCGCGGCGAGGTGAGCGCCGGCGGCGCTCGGCATCTCGCCGTCGCCGGTCGCCGCCGCCCGGGCACCGGGCACCTCGGCGCCCGCCAGATGGAGTCCTGTCGCACCGGTCGTGACGGCGAGGGCCGCCACCAGTGCAGCGATGAGTATTTGCCGACGTCTGCGGGTCACGAGATCGCCCTCCGAGTTCCGACGCCACGGCACGGCAGCGATCGGCGACCGTCGCTGGCAGCGTCCTCCCGGAGAATGTCAAATTCAGTGGTCAGGGACAATGCCTGTGGCTAATCGTTGCAAGCTCTTAGCCGATCAACCGATGCCATTACATGTATCATAAAGCCATTCAGGTACGCGAATTGCGCGACCGCCTTCACCACGGCGACGAGAAACCGTACGGAACGGGCGGCTAAGGGCGGAATTGAAAGCGACGACGCTCGCGAGTGGACAAAGGTAGCGCCATACTTCGGGACGGCCTCGTGAAGGGCGGGCAGCGTAGCGGGAGGAGGAACATGATCGACCTCGATCCGCCGAACCCGTACGGTCAACTCTGCGTCGGGGTGCTGGGGCCGTTCGAGGTCTCGCTGACGGGGCGGCCGATCGCACTGACCTCGCCCAGGCTGCGGGCGCTGCTCGCCACACTCGCCATCGCGGCACCGGAGCCGGTCTCGGCGGACCAGCTGACGACCGCCGTCTGGGATGACGACCTGCCCAAGGTCCCTCGCAGGACGCTCCAGCTGTACGTGACACGCCTGCGCGGACTACTCGGTCCCGGGTCCATCGGCACCTATCCAGCCGGCTACGCGCTGGAGACCGACCCCGAGTGTGTCGACGCCGTCCGGTTCTCCCGGCTGCTCGACAGACTGGCGGCCGCACCGGACGCCGCGATGGAGCGGGCCGTACTGGTGGAGGCCCTCCGGTTGTGGCGCGGGACACCGTTTCAGGACGTGCGGTCGGCGTGGCTGGAGACATCCGTGGCGGCGGCGCTGCTCGAGCGCTACCTGACAGCGGTGGAGCGGCGGACCGACCTCGCCGTGGACGACAACGACAGTGACGGTCTGGTGCCGCTGCTGCGTCAGCTCGTCGCGCTGCACCCGCTGCGGGAGTCGCTGTGGGCGCGGTTGCTCGTCGCGACAACCCGCGCGGGCCGGCCGGCCGAGGCTCTCGATATGTACGAGGTCTTGCGAAAGCATTTGGCCAATGAGCTCGGGACCGATCCCGGACCGGAGCTGCGGCAGATCCACGCCGACCTGCTCGCGGGCAAACCTCCGACGATTGGCGGGACGCGCCGTTCCACGGGTGACCGGACGGTGCCGCGGCAGCTGCCGATGGACGTCGCCGGCTTCACCGGTCGTGAGACGGAGATGTCCGTTCTGGACCGGGTGCTGTCGGCGGATGTCCCGGCCGTGACGATCTATGCGATCAGCGGATCCGCCGGAGTCGGAAAGTCGGCTCTCGCGATCCATGCCGCTCATCGATTGTCCGGCCGGTTCCCGGACGGTCAGCTGTACGTCAATCTGCAGGGCGCCACCGCTGGACTCCAGCCGCTCGCGCCGCTCGACGTGCTGGGCAGGTTCCTGCGGGCCTTGGGCGCCGATTCCGCCGGCGTCCCGACCGAGGTTGAGGAAGCCGGCGCTCAGTTCCGCTCCACGGCAGCGGCGCGTCGTTTGCTCATCGTATTGGACAACGCGGCTGACTCCGCCCAGGTCCGACCGCTGCTGCCCGCCACACCAGGGAGCATGGTGATCGTCACCAGCCGCCGGATGCTGCCGGGGGTCACCGAGCAACTGAAGTAGCCAGAAATGGGAAATTTCAGTGGTTCGGCGTTTCCTCGAGTATGCCGGCGCGCTCGGCCAGGGCGGCGGCCTGGACTCGGTTGGTGACTCGCAGTTTGCGCAGAATATTGCTCACGTGCACGCTTGCGGTCTTCGGGCTCATGTAAAGCTCCGCGCCGATCTGGGCGTTGGTACGGCCGTCGGCGACCAGCCGCAGGACAAGAAGTTCTCGGGCGGTCAGCCCGTAGCGACGGGACAAAGGCACGGCGGCGTGTTCTGACTCCTCGTCCGTGGCTTGAAGTGAGATGCGGGCCCGGCGGGCGAGTCCTTCGATCGCCTCGGCCAACGGAGCCATGCCGGCCGCCGAGGCGGCGGCCCGGCGCAACGGTCCGGCCACTGTCGACGGAGATTGCCCTGCTTCGAGCCGCGCCTGGGCGTGGCGCCACCAGGCGTAGCCGGCGCGGTGTGGCCGTCCGAGTGCCTCCCACTCCGCCGCCGTGGCTTCCCACGCTGCCGGATGGCTGACGCCTTCGCCGCGACTGCGCTCCGCCGTCCACTCGGCGCGATCACCGGGGATGCGCACGGCGTACGGATGTTCAGTGAAGGGCCGCCCGCCCATCCGCTCCAGGATGCTCGCCAGGCGCTGGAGGGCTGCGTCGGCGGCGCCTTCGCCCAGCCGATCACCTTTCGCCCGGGCACGCAGGGCGAGGTCCGCGGCCGCTCGCGCCCCGAGCACCAGCAGCTCGCCGCACAGCAGCTCCTGCTCGGTTCCGTGCAGACGCGCGAGGACCTGCTCGGCTTCGGCGAGGGCGGCCTGCGGCTCACTGCGCCACAGGGCAAGCTCCACTGCGACCAAGGCGATCTCCCGGGCGAAGTCGACGTCGCCCAGGGCGGGCAGCAATCGCCGGATGGTGTCCAAGCGTTTCGCAGCCTGCTCCACACGTCCCCGGCGCAGGTCGAGCTGAACCCGGCAGGCGTGCAGCGGCCAGGTGTCAAGCCGGGGTCCGTCGGAGGTCAACGGGTCCAGCAGGCGGGCTGCCTCGGCCGTGTCACCCAGTTCGAGGATGGCCTCGACGGCGTTCGACAACGGGAAGATGGCGAAGACGGATTCGCCTCGCCCGATACGTTTGGCACGCTCGTAGCCCTCGAGCCCGACATCACGTGCCTCCTGCGGCCGGCCGGTCTTGAGAAGAAGATCGCTTTCGATTGCCGCAAGCAAGCCGCCAGATCCGGCGTCGGCGCTCGGGCTCTGAAGGCTGCGGACAAGATCGTTGCCGCGCTGCAGGGACGCGAACGCGTCATCGAGACGGCCGTTGACGATGTGCAGGCGGGCAAGATTGGCCAGAACTATGATCGCCACGTCGGTGGCCCCGGCTGCTTCGGCAACCACCAGCGCTTGATCGAGGTGGGAGAGACCGGCGTCGCTTTGTCCCTGACCGCGGAAGCCGTTGGCGTAGTGCAGAAGCGATTCGGCGTGCTCGCGCGATGCGGGGGTGCCTGTGAACAGTCGCAGCGCTTCGTCATAGAGCGGCCTCGCGGCAGCTGGGTCGTCGATCGAGCGGGACGAGCCGGTGAGGCTGTGAACACGCGCGGCTATCGCACGGTCGGGCCACGCTGCGAACCGGTGGTAGGTCTGCTCCGTGAGGCGGGCGGCCTCCTCTCGGCGACCGCAGCAGCCGAGCGCGTCGATCGCGGAGAGGTGCAGACCCGCCGGATCGAGATTCAGCCGTGCAGCGGCGTCGGGTAGCCGCTGCGACAAATCGATGGCCCGCAGCCAGAGGTCCGCGGCCTGCCCGAATGCGAATACCTGCAGCGCGGCCTCGGCCGCTGCGACGGTCGCCCGCAGTTCATCGGCGGGCCGGCCCGCGGCTGCCCAGTGCCCGGCAACCTCCGCCATCACGGCCGGATCACCGGTGGCCTCCAACACCATCGCCGTGCGCGCGTGTAGCGACAGCCGCTCGCCGGGCAGCAGGCCGGCGGTGACCGCCTCGGCGAGGAGCGCGTGGCGCGGCCGGCAGCCCCCGCCGTCGTCGTCGAACGGGGCGAGCAGCTTCGCCGCCGACAGCTCGCCCAGCGCCGGGCGGACCGCCGGCTCCGGCAGCCCCGTAACGGCCGCCAGTGACGGCTCCGTCAACGGCCGTTCGGCGACCGCCAGGCCGGCCAGCACCGCCCGCGCAGCGTCGCTCACCTGCCGGACCCGTCCGGTCAACAAGTCGGTCAGCCCACCGGGCAACCGGCGCGGCAGCTCCAGATCGCCGGCAGCCGGCCGGGTGAGCGCGGCGGCCATCAACTGTTCGACGTAGAACGGATTGCCCTGGGCGCGGGCGTGAAGCCGGTCGACGAACGCCGCGGATGGGGCGCCGCCCGCCAGGTCGGCAGCCTGCTCGGCCACCTCGTCCCGCGACAGCGGGATCAGCCGGACCTCAACGATCGCGGTCGACCGTCGGACCTGGGCGAGCCAGCTCAGAATGTGCTCTTCCACCGACGCTTCGTCGCTACGACACGTGACCACCAGGACCAGGGCCGATCCGGCGGCGGCGATGCGCAGGCAGGTGAGCAGATCCAAGGTGGCCGAGTCGGCCCAGTGAATGTCTTCGACCAGCAGCACCACCGGCGCCTCACCGGCAAGCTGCACCAGCAGCGCGGCGAACGCGGCGAAAAGTTGCTCCCGCCCAGCTAGCTGGGCTTGTCCACTCGCGCCCGGCGACTCGTCGCCCAACTGCGGCAGCAACCGGGCCAACTCGGCACGCACAAAACCCGGAAGGTGATCCAGCGCGCCCGCCAGCACCCGGCCTCCCCCGAGGCGATCAAGCTCGTGCAGCGCGTGAACGGCGGGCAACAACGGAAGCTTGTCGGCCAGCGGCAAACATCCACACGCCACGGTTACCGCACCGCGCTGCCGGGCGCTGTCCATCGCCTCGGCGACCAGCCGGGTCTTCCCTAGACCGGCGTCGCCCACCACCAGCACCAGCTGATACCCGCCGCGCAACGCCTCATCCAGAACGCCCAGTTCAGCGCGGCGACCCACGAA
>NZ_JBFAZH010000470.1:0-5642 GCF_040681735.1 Actinoplanes sp. NPDC051633
TGACCGCGCCCTTGCCGGCGTGCGTGTCGGCGACCGGGATGCCGGTGGCCCGGGCGAAGGCGTCCAGGTCGGCGCTCGCCTCGCTGTAGGTGACGCCGCCGCCCGCGATGATCAGCGGCTTCTCGGCGGCCCTGATGATGTCGGCGGCGCGCTTCAGCGCGGCCGGCTCCGGCACCGGGCGGCCCACGTGCCACACCCGCTTGCGGAACAGCTCCTCCGGGAAGTCCCACGCCTCGGCCTGCACGTCCTGCGGCAGGCAGATGGTGACCGCGCCGGTCTCCACCGGGTCGGTGAGCACCCGCATCGCGCCCAGCAGGGCCGAGGACAGCTGCTCAGGGCGCCAGACCCGGTCGAAGAAGCGGGACAGCGGCCGGAACGCGTCGTTCACGCTCACATCGAAGCCGCGCGGGTCCTCGAGCTCCTGCAGCACCGGCTGCGCCACGCGGGTGGCGAAGACGTCGCTGGGCAGCAGCAGCACCGGCAGCCGGTTGACGGTCGCGAGCGCGGCGCCGGTGAGCATGTTGGTCGAGCCGGGGCCGATCGAGGCGGTGCACGCCATCGTCGACAGGCGGTTCTTCATCCGGGCGTAGCCGGCCGCCGCGTGCACCATCGCCTGCTCGTTGCGGGCCAGGTGGTACGGCAGATCCGCCTCACCCGTGCGCTGCGCCTGCAGGAGTGCCTGCCCGACCCCGGCGACGTTGCCGTGGCCGAAGATGCCGAAGCAGCCGGCGATCGTCCGCTGCTCGACGCCGTCGCGCTCGGTCCACTGGTTGGCCAGGAACCGGACGACGGCCTGGGCGACGGTCAGTCTCACGAGCGCGATCCTTTCGTGCTTCTGCCTTCGGTTGCGGAGGTCATCGGGAGCCGGGGGTCCATGTCCTGGTGCTGCCACAGCCCGCGGACCCAGCCGTGCGCCGGGTCGTCGCGGATCAGCCACGCGCGATCCCCCGGTCCGGCCATGACGTTGAGGTAGTAGAGGTCGTAGCCCGGCGCGGCCATCGAAGGGCCGTGCCACCCGTACGGGATCAGAACGACGTCGCCGCTGCGCACCTCGGAGCACACGTCGATCGGGCGGTCCGGGTGGCCGTACACGCGCTGGTAGGCCGAGCCGGGAGTGCCCGAGGGCGCCGGCGCCACCTCGAAGTAGTAGATCTCCTCGAGCGAGGACTCGCCGTCGCTCGCCTCGTCGTGCTTGTGCGGCGGGTAGGACGACCAGTTGCCGCCCGGGGTGAGCACCTCGCATGCGATCAGCCGATCACACTCGAAGGTCTCCGGGGTGCAGAAGTTGTTGACCTGCCGGCTAGCCTGCCCGGCGCCGCGCAGCTCGACGGGCACCTCCTGGGCCGGGCCGTAGCGGAACGGTAGTCGCCTGGTCGCCCGTGCGCTGGGCAGCGCGAACCGGCCGCCGCTGGGCGCCCGCACGGTCACCGTGGCGTCCCTGGGCACGTACGCGAAGTCGGTGACCCGGGAGAACACCGAGCGCCGCCCGGTCAGCGTCATCCGCTCGTCGTCGCAGGTCACGTCGCAGCCACCGGACAGGGGCAGGACCAGCATCTCGTCCTCGCCGGTCCGGAACGTCGCCCGGGTGCCGATCGGCAGGTCCAGCACCCGCAGGCCGCTGTAGCCCCAGCCGGCGTTCTCCGGCGTCACCACGAGCTCGAAGGGCTTGTCCGCGGTGCTCCCCCGCGGCATCACCGGGTTCACCCGCGCTTCGGTCCTCATCACGTCGGGGATCACAGCAGGCTCACCGCCCGGTCCACCGCGCCGGCGACGTCACCGTTGGGCGGGTAGAGCAGGCTGCGCCCGATCACCAGGCCCTGCACGGTCGGCAGGTCGAGGGCCTTGGACCACTGGGCGTACGCGGCGTCCGCGTCCGCGGTCACCTCACCGCCCAGGATCAGCGCCGGCAGCGTGGTGGCCGCCATGACCCGCTCCATGTCCTGCACGATCGGCACCTTCAACCAGGTGTACGCCGACGTCCGGCCCAGGCCCGCGGCCACGGTCATCGCCCGGATCATCGCCTCGGCGCTCAGCTCGTTGCGGACCCGCCCGTCCACCCGGTGCGAGATGAACGGCTCGACCATCGCCATCAGCTGATGCCCGGCGAGCTCGCCGACGGCCCGCCCGCACGACTCCAGCGTGGTGACGGTACCGGCGTCGTCGGGGTCGATCCGGAGCAGCATCTTGCCGCCCTCGAAGCCGGCCTCGGCGATCGAGTCCGCGTCGTACGCGGTGAACCGGTCGTCGATCTCGAACGTGGTGCCGGCCAGCCCGCCGCGATTCATCGAGCCGATCACCACCTTGTCGTCGAGGACGCCGAGCAGCAGCAGGTCCTCCAGGATGTCCGGGGTGCCGAGCACGCCGTTCACCCCCGGCCGGTCCAGCGCGGCGCAGATCCGGTCGAGCAGCTCGGCGCGGTTGGCCATGGCCAGCGCGTCGGCGCCGGCCCGCAGCGCGCCGCGGGCCGGGTGGTCCGCGGCGATGATCATCAGCTTGCCGTGGTCACCGAGCAGCGAGGCGGGGCGCTGCCGGCGGGCGGCCGCCGCCGCGATCGCCCGGGGCCGCTGGATCCGGGCCTCGACGAGTTCCGCGATGTCAGGCACGGGGCGCTCCTTCCAGCAGGGCACGGACCTCGGACTCGGTGGGCATGGCGTCGGCGCAGGACAGCCGGGACGCGACGATGGCGCCGGCCGCGTTGCAGAAGCGCATCAGGTCCTCGAGCGCCCAGCCGCTGAGCAGGCCGTGGCAGAGCGCGCCGCCGAAGGCGTCACCGGCGCCGAGGCCGTTGACCACCTCGACCGGCACGGGCGGCACCTCGACCTCTTCGCCCTTTCGCGACGCCAGGACACCGGCCGGACCCTGCTTGATCACGGCCAGCTCGACGCCGGCGTCGTGCAGCGCGGCGGCCGCCTTGCGCGGCTCCTTCACGCCCACGGCGGTGAAGGACTCGTCGACGTTCCCGACCGCGACCGTCGCATAGGGCAGGGCCCGCTGGTACCACTCGCGCGCCTCCTCGCGGGACGGCCAGAACATCGGCCGGTAGTCGAGGTCGAAGATGGTGATCCCGCTCTTGTCGCGCGCCTCGAGCGCGGCGAGGGTGGCCGAGCGGGACGGCTCCTGGCAGAGCCCGGTGCCGGTGACCCAGAGGATGTCCGCGGTGCGGATCGCGTCGAGGTCGAGCTCCTCGGTGCGGATCTCGAGGTCCGGCGCCTTGGGGAAGCGGTAGAAGTAGAGCGGGAAGTCGTCCGGCGGGAAGATCTCGCAGAAGGTGATCGGGGTCGGCAGGTGCGGCACCGGCGTCACGAACCGGTCGTCGACGCCGAAGCCGCGCAGCGCGTCGTGCAGGAACTCGCCGAACGGGTCGTCGCCGGTGTGCGAGATCAGGGTGGCGCGGCGGCCGTAGCGGGCGGCGGCCACGGTCACGTTCGCGGCGCTGCCACCCAGGAACTTGGCGAAGGTCTTGACTTCACGCAGCGAGACACCGACCTGTTCGGGATACAGGTCGACGCCCAGGCGTCCCATGGTCAGTACCTCGTCCGAGGGCATGCGGTTCCTTCCGCGCACGGCGAAGCAGACCCCACCGGGGGGCCTTCGTCACCTTGATGTAGACGGTCGTCGCTGTAGGCCAGTTGGTTTCGATGTAATAACGTGGGGGCTTCCACGTCAATACTTTGTCATGACAAACTGTCGAAGTTGAGGGGGTGCCATGACGTCAGAGGTGTCCGTGCCACGCGAGTCGATCCGCCCGGTCGAGGTCGACCGGACCAGCCCGGTGCCGCTGTATTTCCAGGTGGCGACCCGGTTGCAGGAGTTGATCGAGAAGGGTGAGATCGGGGTCGGCGCCCGAATCGAGAACGAGGTGGACCTGGCGGAACGGCTGGGTGTGTCTCGTCCCACCACCCGGCGCGCGATCCAGTATCTGGTCGAGCGCGGGATGCTGGTGCGCAAGCGCGGGGTCGGCACGCAGGTCGTGCACCCCAAGGTGCGCCGGCCGGTCGAGCTGTCCAGCCTGTACGACGACCTGGTGACCAGCGATCGGGCGCCGCGCACCGAGGTGCTCAAGCTCGAGGTGATCGCGGCGACGCCGGAGATCGCCACGGCGCTGGAGATCGAGCCGGGCACCGAGGTGACGTGGATCGAGCGGCTGCGCTACGCGGGCGGTGAGCCTCTCGCGCTGATGCACAACGCGATCCCGCTCGACCTGATCCGGCTGACCGAGCAGGACCTGGCCGAGCGCGGACTCTATGAATTGTTACGGCGGGCGGGCTACGTACCCCGGATCGCGACCCAGGTGATCGGCGCCCGGTCGGCCGGCGCGGGCGAGGCCCGCATCCTGCGGGAGAAGCGCGGCGCGTCGCTGCTGACCATGTCGCGCACGGCCTGGGACGCCGGCGGCCGGGCCCTGGAGTACGGCAGCCACGTCTATCGGGCCAGCCGCTACTCGTTCGAACTGAACCTTTCAGCGGGCTGACGGCGCGCTTACACATCTCGAACGTTCGATCTCTAGCTTGGCGGTCATGACGGATCGCCAAGCCACGGCACACCTCCTGCGCCGGCTGACCTTCGGCCCCACCGAGGCCGAGGTCGACGCCGCGGAGAAGCAGACCGTGGGCGCCACCCTCGACCGGCTGCTCGCCCCCACGGCGCTCCCGGCGCTGCCGGACATCGGCCCGGACCCGTTCGGCGGCCTGGCCAAGGGCGCGAGCCGCGAGGAGAGGCAGAAGGCACGGCAGGCCGTCCGGCCACAGGTCGTCGAGGCCACGTCGTGGTGGCTGGGCCGGATGGCCGCCGGTGGGGCCGCCGAGAAGCTGACCTTCTTCTGGCACGGGCACTGGGCGACCAGCGTGCAGAAGGTGCGCTCCGCCGCGCTGATGCTGGCCCAGCAGCAGACCTTCCGCCGCTACGGCAGCCACGACACCGCTCCCCTGGTCCGCGCGATGCTTCGCGACCCGGCCCTCATCCTCTGGCTCGACGGGCAGCGCAACACCCGCAAGGCGCCGAACGAGAACCTGGCCCGCGAGTTGATGGAGCTCTTCACGCTCGGCGTCGGCCACTACACCGAGGACGACGTCAAGGCCGGCGCCAAGGTGCTGACCGGCTGGCAGATCGACCGGGCCACCGGGACGGCGACGCTGAAACAGCAGCGGCACGACAAGCAGCCGGCGAACCTGCTCGGCGCGTCCGGGATCGACGACGTCGACGCCTACGCGGACCTTCTGGTGCGACACCCCGAGCACGTGCCGTTCATCTCCGCGCGCCTGTGGCTGCGCTACGGCTCGACCGACCAGCCGCCGCCCGCCTACACCGGGCCGCGTGACGTCACGGCGATGCTGCGAGCGCTGGCGCTGTCCGGAGAATTCGCCGCGGCCCGCGGCCATCTGGTCAAGCAGCCCGTGGAATGGCTCGTGGGCGCGCTGCGGCAGCTCGGCGTCGATCCGGCGAAGCTCGAGGACAGGCAGCGCAACCAACTGACCGGCATGCTGCGGGCGCTGGGCCAGGTGCCGTTCCGGCCGCCGAGCGTGGGCGGCTGGCCGGCCGGGCCGGCCTGGCTGACCACCTCGTCGGCGCAGGCCCGGCTCAAGGCCGGCCAGCAGCTGGCGATGCTCGCGCCCGCGGCGGCCGACCGGCTCAGCGGCGGTGAC
>NZ_JBFAZH010000471.1:0-5635 GCF_040681735.1 Actinoplanes sp. NPDC051633
CTAAATCGGCTCTTAAACCGCAACTGAGAGCCAAATACAAATAACGACGGCCGCGACGACCGCATAGATGCCCAGCCGCACCGCGAGTCCGGCGGGCTCGACGTCGTGCAGGAACATCTCGGCGCCGCCGAAGGCGAGCGCACCCATCCAGAAGAGAAACGCGGCGCGGACCGCGCCGGGGACGGCCGACCGGCCGAGGCGGGTGTGCGACAGAGTGGAAGTCATGTCGCTGAGCCTTCGCCGATCGGCGGCACGAAACACTCCGACCAGCCACCGGATCTCCGGTATGGCTGGCCCCACCACGCTCGGCCCCGCCCCGGAGACGTGGGCCCGGTGAGTGGCGCCTGGTAAGAGGACCATCGGCTTAGGATTCCGGGCATGCGGTTCACCGTTCTCGGCGCGTGTGGGGCCTGGCCGGAGGCAGGCCAGGCCTGCAGCGGATTCCTGCTCGAGCACGACGGATTCCGCCTGGTCCTCGAGCTCGGTTACGCGACGGTGCCGCGGCTGCTGCAGCACGTCGAGCCCGGCGACGTCGACGCCGTCGTCATCAGTCACGGTCATCCCGACCACTGCGCCGACCTCAACCCGCTGCTGCGGGCCCGGGCGCTGCGGGACGACCCGTCGGCCCCGTTACCGGTGTACGCGCCGCCCGGCGCGCTCGACGCCGTGCTGGCTCTGGACCGTCCCGGGATGCTGTCCGACGCGCTCGATCTGCGCGAGTTCACACCGGGGGACGACTTCGAGATCGGCCCGTTCCGCGCGCGTACCCGGCTCCTTCCACATCGGCCCGTCAACGCCGGCGTCCGCCTGACGGCCGGCGGGAGCTCGCTGGCCTACACCGGCGACAGCGGTCCAGGGCCGGAGACGGTGGCGCTGGCCCGCGATGCCGACGTGTTCCTGGCCGAGGCGAGCTACGTCGACAGCGTCCCGGCCGACTCCGTCGAGCACCTGTCGAGCGCGCGGCAGGCCGGTCGGCAGGCGGCGGAGGCCGGCGCCGGCCGGCTCGTCCTCACCCACCTGCTGCCGGGCACGCCGCACGCCGCCGCGCTCGAGGCCGCGGCCGGCTCGTATGCCGGCCGGATCGACGTGGCGACCGCCGGCTTCGAGATCGACCGGTGGTGACCGCCATTTCCACCGGCGGGAAGCCGGCCGGGACGCTAGCGTGAGTCTCCGACCCCCGAGGAGCGGCGGATGAGTCTGGAAAAGGTGATCTTCGGCTTCTTCGTGCTGCTCGCCGCGACGCTGAACTTCGGGTTCTTCATCGGCGACCTGTCCGACCCGTCGTTGCACAACGTCTACGAGCTGTTCGCCGCGGTCGTGGTGAGTCTGATCGCGACCGTGCTGAAATTCGGCGACCGGACCCAGATCGGGGCGGTGCATCTGGCCACGAGCCTGGTGGCCGACCTGCAGCTGATCGCCGCCGCGCTGATGTGGGCGTATGCGACCCAGATCTCGTCGGCCGGCCTCGACGGTCAGGCGATGGCCAGCGTGGTGTCGCTGTCCGGCGGCGCCCTGCTGGCGAACCTCGTCTCGGTCGTGCTGCTGGTGATCGAGACCGTGTCGTTCCACCGTCGGTGACAGGGAGGCGTCGTGGCCCGATCCACCCGGCAGGCGTCGCGTCACCCGGGCCGCGGTGAGGGCGGGCGGCGCGGCCTGTTCGGACGTACCCAGGACAACTCCTCGACGATCTTCCTGATCCTGCGCCGGATGCGCGCCCCGCTGATCGTCCTGATCATGATCTTCGCGGTCAGCGTGCTGGGCCTGTCGCTGATCCCCGGCCGCGACGCGGCCGGGCAGCCCGCCCGGATGGGCATCTTCGACGCGTTCTACTTCATGAGCTACACGGCCACCACCATCGGATACGGCGAGATCCCGCAGCCGTTCACCGGTGCGCAGCGGCTCTGGGTGACGGGCACGATCTACTTCACCGTCGTCGGCTGGGCGTACGCGATCGGGTCTCTGCTGACCCTGCTGCAGGACCGGGCGTTCCGGCAGGCGCTCGCGCTGCAGCGCTTCACCCGCAAGGTGGTCCGGCTGAGCGAGCCGTTCCTGCTGATCGTCGGGTACGGGCAGACCGGGCAGTTGCTGGGCCGCTCGCTGGATGCGCTCGGCCGCCGCTTCGTGGTGCTCGACACCTCCTCCGGCCATGTCGACTCGCTCGACGTCGACCAGTACCACGCCGACGTTCCCGGGCTGGCCGCCGACGCCCGCGACCCGCACACCCTCGGCCTCGCCGGGCTGGAACATCCCCGCTGCGAGGGGGTGCTGGCGCTGACCGACGACGACGAGGCGAACCTGGTGGTGTCGATGACCGCCGCGCTGATCCGGCCGGATCTGCCGGTCATCGCCCGGACGACCTCGCCGACGATCGCCCACCGGATGCGGGCCTTCGGCTCACCGACCGTGGTCAACCCGTTCGACCGATTCGGCGACCACCTCCGGCTGGCGTTGCACGCCCCCGCGTCGTACCAGCTGATGTCCTGGCTGGTGAGCGGCCCCGGCGCGGCCCTGCCGGAGCGTGGCCAGGCCCCGGCGACCGGCCGCTGGGTGATGTGCGGCCACGGCCGCTTCGGGCAGGAGCTCACCGCCGACCTGCGGGCCGAAGGGCTCGAAGTGACCATCATCGACCTCGACCCGGGCGCCGGCGCAGAGACCGACGCGGGCGCGGACACCGGTGCGGACGCGGACACCGGTGCGGGCGCTGACACCGGTGCGGACGCGAATGCCGGGATCATCGTCGGTGACGCGTCCGACCCGGCGGTGATCGCCCGCGCCGACCTCGAACAGGCCGTGGGCCTGGTCGCCGGCACCGACAACGACACCACGAACCTGTCGCTGATCGCCGCCGCCCGCAAGATCAATCCGAGCCTGTTCATCGCCGCGCGGCAGAACCGCCCGGCCAGCGCACCGCTGTTCGCCGCGGTCGACGTCGACTGGCTGCTGGTCCCGACCGAGGTCATGGCGCGAGAGATCTACGCGCAGCTGAGCACCCCGCTGCTGTGGCGGTTCCTGCGGGACATGCTCAACCAGGACGACGACTGGGCGGCACATCTGGTCGATCGCCTGCGGCGGCAGTGCGGCAGCCACCTGAGCCGGGTCTGGAAGGTCACCCTGACCGGCCGGGAGGCTCCGGCGCTCGGGCCCTGGCTGCGCGGTGGCGACGCCCGCATCGGCGACCTGCTCCGCAGCCCCCAGGACCGCGAACGGCAACTGGACGCTGTGCCGCTGCTGCTGTCCCGGCACAGCGGGGAAAGCATCCTCACGCCGGGCGACGACATCACGGTCGCGCCGGAGGACCAGATCCTGTTCGCCGGCCGGCCGGCCGCGCAGCGCCACCTGATCGACACGATGACCAACGACGCGGTCAGCGAATACGTGCTGCGTGGCCGGTGGGTGCCGTCCGGCTGGCTCTGGCAGCGGCTGACCCGCCGCATCCCGCACTCGGGGCAACCATGAGGCGTGGCTCAGTGCCGCGTTGACGGGGCCGGGCGGACGAAGCCGCCCGGCATCGGGTGGGCCTGAGCCGTCATGCCGGAGCGGACGGCCGGGTCGCCGGCCGCGATCCGCTCGATGTGGGCCTGGTCCTCGGCCTCGACCACGGCCAGGCCGTACGGGCCGGCCGGGTCCAGCACCGCGCCGAAGCACACCGCCACGCCGTCGGCCAGCAGGCCCTTCCAGTATTCGGTGTGCTCCGCCATCACGGCTTTCTCCTCGTCGGTCATGTCGACGACGAAGGTCGGCCTGGGTGACTGCAATCGGTACGCGAAGATCACGATGTCGACTCCTGAAAACTCTCGAGGATCATGGTCCAGCCCCTGTTGTAGGAGCCGCCGAGGTAACCGCCGCCGGGCAGCGCGCACTCCTTCGCCAGGTCGGCCTCGGACATCGCCTCCCAGCCGCGATGCTCGACCTCGACCCGGGTCAGCGCCGGGCCGAGCGGTTTGAACCGCAGCTCCACCTCGGTGGTCGCCGGCGTCATGCACCAGGTCATGACGAATCGCCGCGGCGGCTCCCACGAGACGACCTCGCCCCACACCACGGTGGTGTCGTCGTCCCAGCACTCGTAGACGCGGCCGCCGGCGTGCTGCTCGAACACCACGTCGACGGCCCGCTCGGGGTTCGCCGAGACCGGACGCAGCGGCCACCACTGGCCGATCGTGGTGACGAACGACGTGAACGTGTGGGCGACATCGCGCCGCACGAGCGTTGCCTGACGGACCGGCGGGCGCCGCAACGCCACGGGTTCAGCCGACACGGCGTACCTCCTGATCTGCCGCATCGCCCTCGGCCAGGCGCCGCGCGATGTCCAGCGATGATGCCCACATGTCGTCGAGGAAGCGGCGCAGCGCGTCCAGCCCGTCCGGCCGGGCACGGTAGAGCCGGCGGGTCCCGTCGCGGCGCTCGTCGAGCAGGCCCGCGCCCTTGAGCACGGTCAGGTGCTGGCTGACCGCCGTACGGGTGACGTCGAACGCCGCGGCGATCTCGCCGGCGGCCAGTTCGTCGTGCGCGACAAGCTGGAGGATCTCTCGCCGGCGAGGTTCGGCGAGAGCCTTCCAGGCGTGATCTCACTGCTCCACAGGCCTACTTTGTTCCCGTCCGGGTCCAGGAACAAGGCGATCCGGCCGGAATCGCCGGGCAGATCCATCGGCGGGACGATGGTGGTCCCGCCGAGCTTCTCGGCCTTCGCCAGGTACGCGTCCAGGTCGTCGACGCGCGCGTAGATGCGCACGCCCGGCCCGTCGTCGTCGGAGGCGGGCCCGATCCCGCCGCCCACCGCGTCGTCGCCGTTGCCGGTGTCGACCATCGCGTAGCCGTCCATGGCGGGGTCGGCGTCGGCCGTCCAGTCGAAGAGCTCGGAGTAGAAGCGTCGCGCCCGCTCGGCGTCGCCGCTGATGATTTCGAAGTAAGCGACCGGTGCACCCATCAGGACCTCCTGTATATGTCAGTGGAGACTAACGTTAGCCAATGCTGACGGAGACGTCAAGGGAGGTGGGCGCGTTCGCCCTGCGCGCCGAAGAGCGTCATCAGCTCGGCCGGCTCGTCGCCGGCGCTGCCGATCCAGTGCGGCGTGCGGGTGTCGAACTCGGCGGCTTCGCCCGGGCCGAGGAGGAACTCGCGCTCACCGAGCACGAACCGGACCCGCCCGTCGAGGACGTAGAACCACTCGTACCCGTCATGGGTCTGCATCTTGGTCGTGGGAGCCCCGCCGGCCGGCGGATACACCACCTTGTACGCCTGGACGCCGCCGGCCCGCCTGGTCAGCGGCACCACCGTCAACCCGGATCGGCGCACCGGCCGCAGGTGGATGCGCGGGTCGCCGGTTGGCGGGGCCGCGACCAGGTCGTCGAGCGGGACGCCGTACACGCGGGCGAGCGGCAGGAGCTGCTCGAGCGTCGGGCGCAGCTTGCCGTTCTCGAGGCGAGACAGGGTGCTCGCCGTGAGGCCGGCCTCGGCCGCCAGCTCCGCCAGTGTGGCATTGCGGACCCGGCGCAACGCCCGCAGCCGCGGACCGACGCCGGCCAGCACGTCCTCTTCGGCACCCATGGCCTCATCTTGCGGATCGGCAAGATTTCTTGCAAGAACGGATCGGTCTCGCGGACGCTGGCCGGATGACGAAGGACACCGGGCCGCCACC
>NZ_JBFAZH010000472.1:0-5627 GCF_040681735.1 Actinoplanes sp. NPDC051633
CCCGGATCGGCACCAGGCCGGCCTTGCCCGCCCGCTCGGCCCATGGGCTGCCGCCGGCCCGCCGCGCCGCGGTCAGAGCGGCCAGCCGGAAGCCGACGTCCTGGTTGCGGCCGGCGAGCCTCTGCCGGCGGCTGGCGGCCAGCGCGTGCGTCGGGTACGCGAAAGGACGGCGCGGCGACCAGCCCAGCCGGGCGCGCGGGGTGGACAGCGGGCCCTTGAACGGGACCAGCTCGACCTTGGCGCCGCCGAGCCGCCAGCTGGTCCGCGTGACTCCCGGCGTGGCCACCCCGATCAGCGTGACCTCCCAGCCGGCGTCGGCCATGGACCGGGCCGACTTCTGCACCCGCGAGTCGCCCTCCACGCCGTTGTCGACCAGCATGACCACACGGCCCCTGGTCTCTCCGATAGTCACGCCGCCGTCAACTCCAGTTCTCGCCACGATCCTGCCAGGTGCAGAGACACACCTTGTTGCCCTCCGGGTCGGCGAGCACCCAGAAGCTCGGCGCCTCGGCGTCGCTGAACAGGATGCCACCCGCCGCGATCGCGGCGTCGATGCGGGGCCGAACCTGACTCGGGTCGACCCAGACGTCCGGGTGCCAGCGCTGCCGCGGCTCCTCGGCGCCGGACGCCTGGAACCAGACGACCGGCAGCGCGCCGTCGGGGTCGACGACGTCGTCGCGGCCGGCCTTCATCGCCAGCACGGCACTCCAGAACGGCTGGATCCGCTGGAACTGGGGACTGTCCAGCGCCAGCTCGAGGCGGGAGACGTCCGTGCAGTCGGTGGACAGCCCCGCCTCCGCCGCGAGCTGCGAGATGCGGCGGGCCAGGCGCAGGTCGCGCCCGGTGACCGCGCCGACGTCGTGGCTGCGCAGCCGCACGTCCACGTGGGTGAACCGCAGATCGAGGTCCGGGTGGTGGTCCATCTCCTCGGCGGCCGCGCCGATCGCGTCGACCAGCGCCAGCCCGGCCTTGAAGTCAGGGGTACGGATGCGGCTCTGCAGCCCGCCGAGCAGGTAGGCCCAGCCGTCCAGCCCAGCCTCGGCGATCTGCTTTCCGGTGAGTTCGCTCATCCGGCCATTGTCGTCAGTTCGGCGGCCAGTGCAGTGTCGGTCAGTGCAGCGTCGTCCGCGAGCTCAACAGGAGCCACTTGTTCTTGACCGGCCCCGTCGTGACCCGCACGGCCCGCTCGCCGCGGATCCAGCCGATCGCGCCGACCCGGGAGCGCATCGCCGACGACACGCGGGTCACGCGGCACTTGGTGGCCGTGCACACCCGGTGCCGGCCGGCCGCCATCCGGACCACCCGGATCGCGAGGTAGTTGACCATGGAGACCGGGGTCAGCGTGGCGCGTACCCCTGGCACCTCCTGCACCCAGTAGTCCCGCAGCTGGCCGGCGGTCACGTGATACCAGAACCCGGGCTGGCCGGCGATCCGCCGACGCTGGTCGACCGGCGCCGTCGAGCCCGCCCGCAGGCCGAGAAGGCGACGGCCGAGCACGGCGCCGCCGGTCGGGCCGCCGAACCGGATGCCGGTGTGCTGACCGGTGGCGAGCAGGATCGTGGCCGGCTGCCTGGGCGACGGGAAGTCCGACTGCAGGCCCTCGGCCATCGAGGCGAAGGTCGCATCGCCGGTCAGGGCGTGCATGTGCAGCAGCTGATCGACGTGGATGGTGTGGTACTTCTCGGTCGGTGCGAGCCCGCGCAGCCCGTAACTGGAGGCCCAGCCGGGGTTGCGGAAGTTCCGGATGTACCGCTTGACCGTGGCGGCGGCGTCGGCGAAGAGCCCGGCGGCCGCCGCCGACCTGGTGAGCGACCAGTAGTCCCAGAGGCCGTACATCGCGAACAGGTGGCCGTTGAGCACGCGTCCCGAGGTGCCGGGGGTGCGGTTCGGATACTCCTCGAGCCAGAGCCGGCCGTTGCCGTCGCGGTGCGTGACCCACGGACCGGCGGCGCTGAACCCGAGCCGCAGGGCGGCGAAGGCGTTGTTCGCAGCGGTGCGCCAGGAGGCGTCCCCGGTGGCCTGAGCGAGCCGGACGAACAGCGAGATCGCCTGGCCCTGGGCCATCGCGGAGTACCACGGCTGCCGCATGGTGTAGTTCAGGTTCGAGGCGAGCGGATAGTCGAACGGGTACGGGAACCACCACGCCCCGCGGGACACGACCCGGGTCGCGATGATCCGCCGGCCCTGCCGCTCGGCCCGGTCGAGGAACCAGGTGTCGTTCTTGACCCGGTAGGTGTTGACCAGCAGGAGGCCGTACTGCGCCTGCGACACGGGGTGGTTGCGGAGCTGGCCGCCGGTGTAGGTGGGGTGCCGGAACATGCGGACGCCCTGGCTGTCGACCAGGCCGATCGCGTGCTTCGGGGAGATCTGCCCGCCGTTGTAGGGGCGGACGTTGATCGGCACCTCCCGTGGCGCGAGCACGGCGGGGTCCGCTACGGCCGCATGTGAGAAGCCGAGACTCGCCAGGACGGTGAGGAAGCAGAGAGCGGCACGCACCTAGCCAAATTGTCCGATTTTACCGCCTGGCGGGCTCCTTCAGGTTTCTGTCACTCGTCCGGGCGGAAGTACGGCCAGGCCTGCCGGTCCCACTCGATCTCGCGGATCTGCATGCGGATGACGCCGTTCGCGTTGGCGTCGTAGTAGTGGTGGACCATGTACCAGCGGCCGTACGCGAACAGCACGTCCGGCGCGCCGGTGCCGATCTGGTTGCCCCGGCTCTGCAGCAGGATCGTGCCGCCGCCGTCGAGCAGCCTCTTGCCGGTCCGGTCGACGAACGGGCCCTTCGGCGAGGTCGAGCGGCCGACGATGGTCTTGTAGGTGCTGTTCACGCCCTGGCAGCAGAAGTCCCAGGAGGCCAGCAGGTACCAGTAGCGCCCATGGTGGAAGAGCTGCGGGTTCTCGATCGGGTTCGGCGGGTTCTCCGGGTGCCGCGCCAGCGAGAGGACCTCCCCGACCGGCCGGGTCATGTCCTCGAGCCGCTGCATCTTGATCCCGTCCCAGAACGACCCGAAGGCGATCCACCACGTGCGCCCGTCGAAGAAGACGTCCGGGTCGATCGCGTTGTAGTTCTTGCTCGGGTCCGAGGTGAGGATCGGGCCGAGGTCGCGCCAGCTGCTCAGCACGCCGGGCGTGCGGGTGCGGGCGGCGCCGATCGCCGAGCGGTTCGTACCGAAGGACGACGCGGCGTAGTAGAGGTAGAACCAGCTGCCGCGGCGGACCACGTGCGGCGCCCAGAGATGATTGACGCCGTACGCGCGGGTCCACTCCGGCAGCGCGATGGCGCCGAGCGACTCCCACGGGCCGGCCAGCGAGCCGCGGGACCGGCGGGCGAAGATGCCGCCCGGGTCGGCCGGGTTCAGGATGCCGGTGGAGAAGACGTAGTAGGTGCCGCGGTCGGCGAACAGCGTCGGGTCGTGCACCGGATCGTCGATCACCCCCGGCACGTAGTCACCGATGGCACCGGTCATCACGAGTTTGCCCCTGGGCGGCTTCCACCCGGCGCTGGCGGGCGACGCGAGGCCGAGAATGACGGCGAGGGCGAGCAACGCCACGGCGACTTTACGCATTCGATCAGCCTGACCCGTGCCGGGCGGCCGGGCATCCCCCTGTTCCCCTGGTGCGAAAAGGTGCCGACTTTTCTTGCAATCGTTCCGCGGATCCGCCGATAGGGACTGCGTGAAGCGCCCATTCATCGTGCCCTTGATCGCCGTGATCGCGGCCACGCCGACCTTTGTGGCGCCCGGGACCCGTGTGGCGGGATGGGCGTACACGCTGGCCTTCACGTTGTTCGTGGTGCTGTCGTGGCTGGGCGCGCACCGGCGGACCGGGCGGGCGCGGCTGGCGCACGGGCTGGTGGCCTCCAGCCTGACCATGTGGCTGTTCGGCGACCTGCTCTACACCTTTCTGATCTGGCGGTACCAGGACTCCGGGGAGGTGTCGGCCGCCGACTTCCTGTGGATCGCGGGCTATCCGCTGCTCGCGGCCGGCCTGATCCAGATGGTGCGGCTACGCGCGCCGGGCCGGCTGCGGGAGGCCGCGCTGGACGGCCTGGCCATGGTCATCGTGGTGGCCACGCTGTTCTGGACGTTCATGATGCGGCCCCTGTTCACCGAGGCGGGCATGTCGCCCGCGGACGTGCTGGCGGTCGCCTATCCCTTCGGCGACGTGCTGCTCTTCGCGGCCGGCGCGCTGCTGGTGCTCTCCCCCGGCGGCCGGCGCGGCGCGGTCCGATACCTGACCGTCGCGCTGACCATCACGTTCGTCGCGGACGTGAGCATGTCGCTGGCGCCGATCTGGTTCCCCGACTTCGACTTCGAGCGGCTCGACGGCGTGCTGCTGCTGGCGAACAGCCTCTTCGCCGCCGCACTGTGGCACCCGGACGCCGGTCAGCTGACCGACCCGCGCAACGGCGAGAAGAGCCGCCTGCACCCGGCCCGGGTGGTGTTCCTGGCCATCTCGTTGGTCGCGCTGCCGGCCCTGGCCGACCTGCGGATCAGCGACGTGGTGCTGGGCCGGGGCTCGATCATGATCGCGATGGCGCTGCTGACCGCGATCGTCCTGACCCGTTTTATGCTGGTGGTGCGGGCCCAGGAGAAGATTCGCGAGGTGCTGGCCCATCGCGCCACGCACGACACACTGACCGGCCTGGTGAACCGGCAGGAGCTGCACGCCCGGCTGACCACCGCGCTGGCTTCGTGGGCCGACGACGACGGCGACGGCCCGGTGGTGCACTTCCTCGACCTGAACGGCTTCAAGCCGATCAACGACCGGTACGGGCACGCGGCCGGCGACTACGTGCTCCAGGAGGTCGCGCGGCGGCTGCGCGGGACGGTCCGGCACGCGGAGACCGTCGCCCGGCTCGGCGGTGACGAGTTCGTGGTGGTCACCGCCTCGACCGGGGACGCCGGGGCGATGACCGAGCGGCTGCGGCGTGCGGTGACGGCGCCGATCCTGCACGAGGGCCACCAGCTGACGGTCGACGTGAGCATCGGCGTGGCGACGCCGGCGGGCCTGTCCCGGCCGACGTCGGACGCGCTGCTCGCCGCGGCGGACGCCGGCATGTACCGGGAGAAGAGCGCCGGCCGCGCAGCCATGCCAGACGCCCCGCCGCTGGTTAACAACGTCATTGCTGGTTAACAATGCCTTGACATTGACGTACGTCGAAGTGATGCTCGTGAAAGCGCTCTCTCATTGGAGTGGTCTCATGAAGCTCTCGGTGCGTACCCCGCTGATCCTGATCCTGGCCCTGCTGGCCGCGACCGTCTTCGCGCGGCCCGCCGCGGCCGCGCAGTCGATCCGGGCCGCCGACCCCAGCGTGATCCGCGTCGGCGGCACCTACATCTCGGTGCAGTCCTACGGGAACCGGATCGCCGTGCGGCAGGCGTCGTCCACCGCCGGCCTGGCGAACGCGCAGGCGCGCGACGTCTGGTACGACAGCGGCAACCTGGGCGAAGTGTGGGCGCCGGAGATGACCACCGAGGGCGGCCGCTACTACATCCACTTCGCCGCCGGCCGCGGCGCCGCCCACCGCATGTACGTGATCAGCTCGCTGACCGCGAACGCCGGCTACACGGGCGCGACACAGGTGGCGCTGCCGGACAACAAGTTCGCCATCGACGGCACGATGT
>NZ_JBFAZH010000473.1:0-5622 GCF_040681735.1 Actinoplanes sp. NPDC051633
GGACGACCCGTTGGACGACCCGGTGGACGACCCGTGGGCAGGTTCCGGCCGGCGCCCGAGCAGCGCGGCCGGGACCGCCGCGCTGCCCAGGCCGAGCATGGCGCGCCGCCTCATCGGACCCGCCTGCTCTCCGGCGGGCCGAGGTAGCTGTACCGCAGTCCCCCGGTGTCGACGACCAGCCGCTGCAGGATGACCGTCGGGTCGACCGCCCGGAACGTCACGGTGTGCGTCCCGGGACGGTCCATCCGGTGCGTGGTCGTGGTGACGTTGATGTTGTCCGAGGTGTTGCGGGCCCACTGGCGGTTCATCGTGGTGTCGTTCGCGCCGGTCTCGGTGGTCGCGTTGACCTCCTGCGGCGTCGCCCCGTCGACGGAGATCGCGTAGCGCAGGCCGGGCGTGGGCCGGGTGTTGTTGCGTGGTGACAGGTACGCCGAGATCTTGACCGGCCCGGTGGTGGTCAGCGTCATCCGGTATTCGAGCCGGGCTCCGCCGCCGGCCGGGGTGAGGCCGTCGCCGAGCTTGCCGACGTCCGGCAGCAGCGTCCAGTCGCCCACCTTGCGGCTGTAGTGGCCGGCGTCCATCGCGACATACCCGCCGGCCTCCAGGAACCCGTGCGGCCGCAGCACCGGGTTCTCCACCGGCAGCCGGACCACCGTGGACGTCCCGGCGCCGGTGACCGTGATCGGCACGGTCGTGGTGCCGCGCGGCGCGCGCCGCCAGTCGACCTGAACGGTGGCGCGGATCTGATCGGTCACCGTGCCGGCGGCCGGCGTCACGCGCAGCCAGGAGGCGCCGGGCGTGATCCGGTACCGGAACGGCGTCGTGCCCTTGTTGTAGACCTCGATGAAGCGGGCCCGCTCGCTCGACCACGGGCTGGCCGGCGGCAGCGTCACCGGGTCGCCGCCGTCCAGGGCCACGCCGAGTGACGAGCCCGGCGGCACGGTGATCCGCTCGAGGTAGGGGAAGATCTCGTCGGGCAGCGCCACGTTGTTCAGCTCCGGCTGCTGCCAGGGCGCGTTCGGGCCGTACCGCTCGACGTTGCCGTACCCGATCTTGGGCTGGGTCTGCCACCCGGCCCACTTCCCGCCGGCCAGCGTCTCGTTGTAGTACCGCGACATCGCCTGGTCCGCGGCGAATAGCGCCTCGGCGCGGTCGGCGAGCGCGTTGGTGGCCGCGCGTCCCTCGCCGGCGTAGCGGATGTTCTGGAACTCCGCCCGGCGCAGGTCGTAGACGATCGCCGAGTCCTTCACCTGGTAGTAGACGAGCTGGTAGAAGGCGTCGCGCCGGTCGGCCGGCACGAGCCGCCGGATCCGCTCGGCCCGCGCGGCCAGGTCCAGCCACTGCGTCGTGACGCGGTTCATCTCGTCGTAGGACGTCAGGCTGAACGGTGTCTGCTGGTCGTCGTAGATCACCGCGCTCGGATCGGTGCGCAGGTCCTTCGTGGGGTCGACGGTGATCCGGCGGTTGAGCAGCTCCGGCTTGCGGCGCGACTGCAGCCGGCCGTACTCCTCCAGTACGTCCCCGATGGCCGGCGCGAGCGCGGGGCCGAAGTTCTGGGCCGCGAACTGCCGGTGCCACTCGGTCAGCCGCTGCACGGGCCAGGCCGACGGGTTCCACGCGTAGTCGAGGAAGAACTGCGTGGGCACCTCTTCGTTCTTCAGGTCACCCACGTTCGCCACCCAGAGGCGATCAACCCCCGACGTGTACGCGAGATGCAGCTGCTCCCACGTGTTCGTCAGGTTGGTCGTGTCGGCCCACTTGTAGTTGCGCCCGTCGCCGACGTAGTCGAAGTGGTAGTACATCCCGTATCCGCCGGACCGGGCCGCCAGCGACGGGTCCGGGAGCTTCCGCATGTTGCCCCAGTTGTCGTCGCAGAACACGACGGTCACGTCGTCCGGCGGCCGGTAGCCGGAGTCCCAGTAGCGCTGCACCTCCTTGTAGAGGGTCTGCACCTGGGGACGGTCGATCAGGCCGGTCTCCCGCAGGATCTGCCGCTGACTGTCGATGATGGACGACATCAGGTCGATGCCGTCGCCGTCGGGCAGGCTGACGTCGCCGTTGCCGCGCATGCCGAGCGTGATGACGCCCTCGATGTCCTGGTCGCGCATGCGTTCCGCGCCGCCGCGCCAGTACGCCTTGATCGCGTCGGCGTTGCGCCGGTAGCTCCACTCCCCGGTGCCGGTGGGATGCCGGTTCCACTCCTCGATGCCGCGCATCATCGGCGCCTCGTGCGACGTGCCCATCACCACGCCGTAACGGCTCGCGGTGGCGTGGTTCTGCGGGTCGTCCTCGGCGAACGCGCGCCCCCACACGGCCGGCCACAGGTAGTTCGCCTTGAGCCGCAGCATGGTCTCGAAGACCTTCGCGTAGTAGGCGCTGTTCAGCCCGCCCGGATAGCCCGGCGCCTTGCCGGGGCCGAAGTAGCCGGGCGCCCACGTGCCGATGGCGGGGTTCTCGTCGTTGATGAAGAAGCCGCGGTACTTCACCGCGGGCGTGCCCTGGGTGTGCCGGCCAGGCAGCACGTAGAGCGCGTCGTGGCGCGCGGCGGGCACGTCGTCCCAGAAGTACCAGGGCGAGACGCCGATCTTGCGGGACACGTCATAGGCGCCGTAGATCGTGCCGCGCTGGTCGCTTCCGGCGATCACGAAGGCCCGCTTCACGCCGGGCAGCGGATCCGCCACGACCTGCTCGACGGTCGTCTCCCACTTGCCGCGTACGCCGCGCACGTCGAGCCGGCCGCGGGCGATGATCCGGTCGATCAGCGGACTCCGGCCGATCGTGCCGACGATGATCGGGTCACGGCCGGCCACCGGCTCCTTGCCGGTCACCTTGGTGATGTCGGTGCGCAGGTCGCCGGCAACGCGGACGACGCCGGGGTGATCGGCGCCGTCGACCAGGATCGGGGCACCCGCCAAGGGGAACCTGCCGGGCCCGGGGACGGTCGTGATGTAGTCCGACGTCCGATGGGACGAGGCCGGCGACGTCTGATGGGAAATGGCCGGCACCGACATCATCGGGCCGATCAGCAGAGCGGCGAGCACGGTCCTCATCGGAAGACTCCCAGGGGTACGGCGGCGGCCATCGCGGCCATGCCGGCGTCGTTCGGGTGCAGGTGGTCGCCGCTGTCGTAGGCCGGCCGCAACCGCAGCGGGTCGGCCGGGTCGCGCATCGCGGCGTCGAAATCGGCCACGGCGTCGTACTCCCCCGACCGGCGGATCCAGTGGTTCAGCGCGGACCGCTTCCGCTCGTTCTCGGCGCTGAAGAAGCCGAGCGTGTCGCCCTTGAACGGCAGGATCGTGCCGCCGATCGCGGTCAGCCCGGCCTCGTGCGCGCGGGCGATCAGCTGGCGGTGCCCGGCGATCAGGTCTCCGGCCGACACGACCTCGCCCGGTGGGGCGACCGTGCCGGGGTGCCCGAGGTCGTTCACGCCGAGCAGCACGATCAGGTAGCGGGCGGCGGGCCGGGCGAGCACGTCCCGGTCGAAGCGCCGCAACGCGCTCACCCCGAAGTAGTTCGCGAACGCCTCGGCGCCGCTGCCGGCCGGCGGGTTCGGGTCGTGCAGCAGGCGGTTGCCGGAGACGCCGGCGTTGGCGACTCCCCGGGGCAGGCGGGCCGCGCGGAAGCGGGCCGCGAGCAGGTCGGGCCACCGGTGGTTGAGGTTGGTCGCCGTGTTCGCCCCGTTGGTGATCGAGTCGCCGAGGGTCACCACGGCCGCGCCGTGCGCCCGCACCGCGACACCGGAGAGGAAGAGATCCTGCGTCACGGTGGAGACCGGTGTGACGGCGCGCGCGGCGGTGACGTCACCCGCGGCGATCACGTTCTCCTGGTACGCGAACGCGGCGAGCGTGGTGACCGGCGTACGCGCCGGGAAGTAGGCGCTGATCGCGAGATCGCCGCCGGCCGGGAGACGCAGCCGCACCGGGTCGCTCACCGCGGGCGAACCGGACGGGATCGTGATGTCACCGCGCCCCGAGAAGGTCACCCGGCGGTCGGTGCCGGGAACGGTGGTGGTGCTCGCGCCGCTTCCCGCCCGCAGGGCGACCCGGACCGCGCCGATGCGCAGCGGCGTCTCGCCGAACTCGTTGGTGAGCCGGATGCGCAGCTCGTCACCGCCGGCCGAGCAGTGCACGACGTGCCGCACGGTCTGATCCTCGATCACCACGGGCCGGCCGGGCGGGACCGTGGTGGGCACGGCCGCCCAGGTGGCCACCCAGCGTTCGACGGCGGCGGCCTGAGCGGGCGCGGGCGCGACGAGGCCGGCGGTCGCCGCGCCGGCGGTGACGGCGAAAAGGTCACGACGGGTGGGCATGGGGCGCTCCTCGCCTCCGAAAGTTTCGGAAACATTCCGCGGTCAGACTTCGTAACGTAAAGGCGGCCGTCGATGCCGTCAAGACGACATCTTGACGATCTTGCGCGAAACATTTGGCAGTTGACGCCAGGTCGTTCGGCTCCTAGCGTTCCGGAATCATCGCAACTTCCGGAGGCCGTCAATGCCATCGATACGAAATAAGCTGGGTGCTGCCGCCACCGGCACACTGCTCACGCTCGGGCTCGCCCTTGCGCCGACCGCGCCGGCCGCAGCCGCCGCCGACGACACACTGCGTTCCGCCGCCCGGGGCACCGGGGTGCGGATCGGCACCGCCATCGACATGACCGCACTCGCCGAGGACGCGACCTACCGGGAGATCGCCGGGCGGGAGTTCAACACGGTGACCCCGGAGAACGTCATGAAGTGGGAGGCCGTCGAGCCGACCAGAGGCACCTACAACTGGGCCCCCGCCGACCAGCTGGTCGACTTCGCCCGCAGCCACGGGCAGAAGGTCCGCGGGCACACGCTGGTCTGGCACAGCCAGAACCCGTCCTGGCTCACCGAGGACGCGTTCACCCCGGCCCAGCTGCGCAGGCTGCTCCGACAGCACATCCTCGACGAGGTGGGCCACTTCCGCGGCCGGATCTGGGCGTGGGACGTCGCGAACGAGGTCTTCAACGAAGATGGCACACCCCGCGACACCATCTGGCTGCGGGCGCTCGGCCCCGGCTACATCGCCGACGCGTTCCGCTGGGCGCACCAGGCCGACCCCAAGGCGAAGCTGTTCCTCAACGACTACAACGTGGAGTGGCTCAGCCCCAAGAGCGACGCCTACTACAACCTGATCATCCAGCTGCGCCGGCAGGGCGTGCCGGTGCACGGCTTCGGGATGCAGGGCCACCTCGCCCTGCAGTACGGCCTGCCCACCACGGTGCTGGAGAACGTGCAGCGGTTCGACGCGCTGGGCGTGCAGACCGCCTTCACCGAGGTGGACATCCGGATGCAGCTGCCCGCCGATCCGATCAAGGTGGCGGCCCAGGCCGAGGGCTTCGGGCTGCTGCTGCGGGCCTGCCTGCTGGTGCGCAACTGCGTGTCGTACACGGTCTGGGGATTCACCGACAAGTACTCCTGGGTCCCCGGCGTCTTCCAAGGCGAGGGCTCGGCCACCCCGTACACGGAGGACTATCAGCCGAAGCCCGCGTACTACACGCTGCGGGACACACTCCGACTCGCATCCTAGGGTCCACCCTCCCGGGCGGGCGGGGTTTTTAGGCCGGGCGGGGGGGGTAGGGGGTGTGGGATGTTGTGTGGGA
>NZ_JBFAZH010000474.1:0-5620 GCF_040681735.1 Actinoplanes sp. NPDC051633
CACCTGCGTCTGCGCGGTCAGGACGGTAGCGGGGACAGGGCGGGCGGGTGCGTGAGCACCGTCCAGCCGCCGGTCGGCAACGGCGCCGGGACAAGCCCGTCGAAGCCGCGTGGGCGCGGGATCGGGCCGTCCTCGACCACCACCGCGGCGCCGGCGGCGAGGCGGCGGCCCAGCACGTGCAGCGCCGGCGCGAGCGCGTCCGACCCGGCCGGGGACGGACCGGTGACGATCAGCAGGCCGATGTCCTTGAGGGCGTCCAGGGCGTCGACGTCGTACCAGTCGGTGCTGCGGCCGTCGACGGTCAGCTCGGCCGGGGCGGCGTGCACGATCTCGGTGGCGGTGAGGCCGTGCGCCAGCACGTCGGCACGGGCGCGGGCCACGCGGCCGGCGTCGTGGTCGACGGCCACGAGGCGGCCCGACTCCTGGGCCGCGTACCCGAGCCAGATCGTGGCCGGACCCACGCCCAGCGCGACCGTCAGGGCGGGTCTGCGGTCGCGCACCAGGTGCAGCAGGCCCAGCAGGTCGGCCGGGCGCGGGCCGGAGGGCATCGGCGCGCGGGGTGTCACCGTGCGGAAGAGCTGGAACATCGCCTGCATCTCGCCATGTTGCCCGCGCAGCAACGACTCGGCACCTTCGGGCGTCAGGCGGTCGGCGCGCGCGATCGCCGCCGTCATCTCGAGGTGCCGGTCGCCGGCCTCCAGCCGCTCCTTCTCCACCGCGGCGATCACCCGGCGCTGCACCTGCTCGGTGAGCAGCCGCAGGTCGTGGATCGCCTCGTGCTGCGCGCGGAAGAGGCCGGCCGCCCGCCGTGACATCTGCCACAGGCCGGCCAGGCCGACGGTGATCAGCAGCGTCAGCAGCGCCATCGCGAGCGGCACCCGGCCGGTCAGCGCGACCGTCGCGACGGCCGCGCCGGCGACCACGAGTGCGAGGAGGCCGGTGGCGGTCCTCGAGGTCACGCCGAGCAGCCGCCTCGCCACGCGGCGAGCGAGCTGGTGCAGGCGGCTCATGGGCGTCCTCTCATCACTGCGTCGACGAACAACTCCGGGTGGTGGGCCCTCGGAACCACCGCTCGGGCGCGCCGGCTCTGCTCGGCGAAGAGCTCTCGGTCCGAAGCATATCGACGCACGGTCTCCGGCATCTCGGCCGGTTCGGCGTAGACCGCGGCGTCGCCGTAGAGCGCGGCGGACCGCTCCGGGAGGATCACGACACATCCGGCGGCGGCCGCCTCCAGCGCGGGGCGGGAGAGCGTCCCGGCGGCGGCCGGGCCGGGCACGTGCAGATAGAAGTCGAGCTGGTGGAGGAACGGCCGCGGCGCGACCGCGGCGGCCGCGAAGACGAGCCAATCTGAGGGTACGCCCGGAGCGACCGAATCCGGCGGCCCGTCCGCCAGCCGCAGCCGCACGTCCACATCGGACAGCCGGGCGAGCGTGGTGATCGGGTCGCCGTCGCACAGGTCGGCGCCGACGATCGGCCCGCCCTCGCTCGCGCCGGTCCGGCGGGCATGCCAGCCACTCGCGTCGACGACCGCCGGCAGGTCCGCCGCGGTCAGCTCCAGCCCGGGTGGCAGCGCCGCGCGCACCCCGGCGTCCTGCGGGCACCACACGGCGGACCGGCCGAACACCCGCCGGATCCGGGCCGCGCACTCCCCCGGGTCGTACGAATCGTCCGCGCGGTCGGCGACCACCAGCACCCGGGCGGCCGCCAGCGCGCTCGGGTCGTCCGGCGCGTACTGCAGCACCTCGGCCTGCCGCACCAGCAGCAGCTCCGTGCGGCACGCATCGGTCAGGTGCACGTGCTCGACCACGCCGGCGTTGACCAGCTCCTGGATCGCCGGGCACGACGGGATCCGCAGCCGGTGCGCCTGCCGGTACGCGTCCATCTGCACCAGAGCGACGCGCAGCCCCGCCGCGGCCAGCGCCCGCATCTCGTCCACTGCCGACCGGACCGGCCCGGTCGCGTACCGCCAGTCGCCGGCGACCACCACGTCGAACGCATCGTCGCGAGCCTGCCCGAGCAGATGCGGCGGCGCCGGGAACGGGCGGTCCGTGCCGTCGGCCGGCCGGAACGGCTCCGCCTCCCCGGCGGCGATCGCCTTGTGCCAGTGCAGATACGCCGACCGGTACGCGACCCGGGCCGGGTGCATCCAGTGCGGCCGGATCTCGGCGCGGGACAACGAGTTCTCGGTCAGCCGGATCAGCGCGAGCGGCTCGTCGAGGTGCCGGATCGCGTCCGCCCCGAACGCGGCCCCGATCCGTCCGATGTACTCGGAGTCGGCCGCCTTGCGCAGCCGGTCGAAGTAGCCGATCCGGCTCACCACCGTCGCCCGCCGCAGCACCAGCGACGACGGGTTGAACCGGCCGGTGCGCACGCCGGCGCGGTTGAGCAGCAGGTCGGCGGTCACCGACAGGCCCTCGCTGGTGCTGGCCACCAGCGACGGGTCGGCGAGCAGCGGCGCGACCTGCTTCTCCAGCCGGCGCGGGTGCGACCAGTCGTCGTCGTCCTGAAAGGCGACGAACTCGCCGCCGGCCATGTCCAGCCCGACGTTGCGGGCGGCATAGGTGCCCATGTTGCGGGGCTGCCGGACGATGCGGACCCGCTGGTGGGAAACCCGCTCCAGCACGGCGTCGTACTCCGGCGGCGAGGCGTCGTCCACGACGATGATCTCGATGTTGCGCCACGTCTGGGCGAGGATCGACCGCACCGCGGTGATCAGTCCCTCGTCCGGCCGGTAGGACGTGATCACCACCGAGACCCGGTGCGGCGCCTCGACTTCGGCCGGTGGCGTCGCCGGGCCGAGCCGGTCGAAGGCGCACAGGTTCTGCGGCCGGGTCGGGCTCCCGTCGAGCGTGGGCGCCGGATCCGGCAGCAGGGCCCGGAAGGCGGCCAGCCAGGGCTCCGGCGGACGCTCGGCGCTGTCTTCAGTCCGCTCAAGGGTGGTGGCGGGGCTGCGGACGGCAAAGCTGTCTTCAGTCCGCTCAAGGGTGGTGGCGGGGCTGCGGACGGCGAACGGGTTCAGCAGGTCCACCTCGAGCGCCGCGCGCACCGCGGGCCGCATCCGCCGGTACGCCTTCAGCAGCGCCGCCGTCTCCTCCGGGCCGTCCCAGGCCAGCGTCAGCTGCGCGTGCAGCGACTGATGGGCCGGCGACAGGGCGTACGCGCCGTACGTGTCGCGGATCAGCGCGTACAGCGCGAGCGCGTCCCGCCGGTCGCCGGGCAGGCGGTCCTGCAGCGCGATCGTCTGGGCCAGCGCCGCCAGCAGCGCGGGCCGGGCCTTGGGTCGCAGCCGGCGCAGCCACCGGCGATCGCCGCGCCGGGCGGCGCCGAGCAGCGCGGCCACGCCGGGCACCAGCGCGGCCCGGGCGAGCAGGTCGCGAGCCGCGATCGAGCCGTTCCGGACGGCGGTCGCGCTCAGCGTCGGCCCGCTCGCGTCCAGCACATCACTTCAACGCGCCGGCGCCGCGTTGGTTACACGGCATCGATGACGGCGGCCTCGACCTTGCCGTCGATGTAGTCGCCGACCAGGTAGAACGCGTCGACCACGTCACCGCCCAGCGTGGAGATGCGGGCCGCGCGCACCTCGGCGCCGCTCTCGTCCAGCGCGGTGGTCACCCGATAGAGCAGTCCGGGCGAGTCGGCCGCCCGCAGCTCCAGAACCGCCGCGTCGGTGGCGATCTCGCGGTGCCACACCACGCGCGGCTCGGCGGCGTGGCCGCGGGCGCTCATCGCGCGGGCCCGCACCCGCTGGGTCACCGACACGTCGCCGGCGGCCACCCTGCGCAGGTCCGCGGCCAGCGCCACCGGGTCGTACGGCGAGCCGAACCGTGGCTGGGTCTGGAACTCCACGATGGCTCGACCATCCACGGTGGACGCGTCGGCGCTGGACACGTCGAGCCGGTGCATCGCCAGGCAGGCGGCGACCGCGGAGAGCAGACCCCTGCGGTCGGCGGCGGCCACCGCCACCCGGTCACCGTCCAGGTGCACCGCGGGCAGTTCGCCGGCCAGCAGCTCCGGGTCCGGCTGCGGCGGCGCGGGCAGCGCGCCGGTGTCCAGGGCGGTGTGCACCTTGCCGACCAGATCGGCGATCAGCCGGTCCTTCCAGTCCGACCAGGCGGCCGGGCCGGTGGCCCGGGAGTCGGCGGAGGCCAGCGCGTGCAGCAGGTCGAGCGTGGTGGTGTCGCCGACCGTCTCGGCCACCGTGGAGATCGTCACCGGGTCGCTCAGGTCGCGGCGGGTCGCCACGTCGGGCAGCAGCAGGTGCAGGCGGACCAGCTTCTCGACGGTCGCCACGTCGGCCGGCGGGAACCCGATGCGGGCCGCGATCTCGGCCGCGATCGGTGCGCCGACGACGCTGTGGTCCCCCGGCAATCCTTTGCCGATGTCGTGCAGGAAGGCGCCGATCAGCAGCAGGTCGGGGCGGTCCACCTCACGGGTGTGCGCGGTCGCCTCGTAGGCAGCCTGGACCAGGTGCCGGTCGAGGGTGAAGCGGTGCACCGGGTGGTGCTGCGGCAGGCTGCGGATCCGAGCCCACTCGGGCAGCCACGCGTCGATCAGCCCGTACCGGTCGCAGGTCTCCCAGGTGGGCAGCAGGCCGGCGCCGGAGCCGAGCAACGAGACCAGCGCGGCGCGGGCCGACGACGGCCACGGGGCCGGCAACGGCGGGCAGAAGGCGGCCAGCCACTCACTGGTCGCGCGGGCGATCGGCAGCCGGGTGGTCGCGGCCGCCGCGGCCACCCGCAGCGAGAGACTCGGGTCCGGCACGGGACCGATCGCGGTACGCGCCAGCACCAGCTCGCCGTCCTGCTCCACCACGTCCCGCGCCACCGGGCGGCGGGCCGGCACACCGGGCGGCATCCCCCGGCGGCGTCCGTTGCGCAGCCGGTCGGTCGCCCGCCACGCGTCGTCGAGGGCGTGCGCGATGGTCCGGGCGTCGCCGGCCACCCGGCGCAGCAGCGCGTCCCCGTCGTCGAGCTCGAGCAGCTCGGCCACCGCCGCCCGTTCCTGCGCGACGAGCCGGTCGACCCGGCGCCCGACCGCGAGGTGCAGCGCGTCGCGGGTGTCCAGCAGCCGCAGGTTCGCGGCGCGGACCGCGGGCCGCAGGGTGTCCGCCACGCCGGCCCGGCCGATGCCGCGCAGGATGGTCATGTCGCGCAGCCCGCCGGCCGCCTCCTTGAGGTCGCCCTCGAGCAGGAAGGCGAGCTCGCCGTGCTGCGCCCAGCGCGCCTGGGTCAGCTCCCTGAGCTGTGGCATGAGCCGCACGGCGGTACGCCGCCACTGGTCGCCGGCGGCCGTGACCAGATCCTCGGCCAGGCGCCGGTCCCCCGCGACGTAGCGGGCGTCGAGCAGCCCGAGGGCGACCTTGACGTCGTCGTGCGCCACCGACAGCGCCTCCGGCAGCGTGCGCACGGAGTGGTCCAGGCCGAGCTTGGCGTCCCAGACCGGATACCAGAGCGCCGACGCGATGCGGTCGATCCCGGCCTGCCCGTCGTGCAGCAGCACCAGGTCGAGGTCGCTGTGCGGCGCGCAGTCGCGCCGCCCGAGCCCGCCGACCGCGACCAGGCTCACCCCGGGCAGGTGGCTGGGGAAGAGCCCCGCCAGCCAAGTGTCGAGCGCCGCCGCC
>NZ_JBFAZH010000475.1:0-5607 GCF_040681735.1 Actinoplanes sp. NPDC051633
ATGACCATCACCTCGCGGACGCAGTTGTTCTTGTCCGCCTCCACCACCATGCGGGCCAGCCGCGGGTCCACGGGCAGCTGGGACAGCTGGCGGCCCATGGGCGTGAGCCGCTTCTTGTGGTCCTTCTCCGACGGGTCCAGCGCGCCCAGCTCCTGGAGCAGCTGCACGCCGTCCCGGATGTTGCGGTGGTCCGGCGGGTCGATGAAGGGGAACTTCTCGATGTCACCGAGGCCGGCCGCGGTCATCTGGAGGATGACGGAGGCGAGGTTGGTGCGCAGGATCTCGGCGTCGGTGAACTCCGGCCGGGCGAGGAAGTCGTCCTCGGAGTACAGCCGGATGCAGATGCCGTCGGAGGTGCGGCCGCAGCGGCCCTTGCGCTGGTTGGCGCTGGCCTGCGAGATCGCCTCGATGGGCAGCCGCTGCACCTTGAGCCGGCTGGAGTACCGGGAGATCCGCGCGGTGCCCGGGTCGATCACGTAGCGGATGCCCGGCACGGTCAGCGAGGTCTCGGCGACGTTGGTGGCGAGCACGATCCGGCGGCCGGTGTGCGGCTGGAAGACTCGGTGCTGCTCGGCCGCGCTGAGCCGGCCGTAGAGCGGCGTCACCTCGGTGTTGCGCAGCTCCCGCTTGGACAGCGCGTCGGCGGTGTCCCGGATCTCCCGCTCGCCGCTGAGGAAGACCAGGATGTCGCCGGTGCTCATCGAGCCGAGCTCGTCGACGGCGGCGGCGATCCCGTCGATCTGGTCCTGCTCCTCGTCGATGTCCAGCGGCCGATACCTGACCTCGACCGGATACGTCCGCCCGCTGACCTCGATCACGGGAGCACCCGAGAAGTGCTCCGAGAAGCGGCCCGTCTCGATCGTCGCCGACGTGATGATCACCTTGAGGTCGGGCCGGCGCGGCAGCAGCTCCTTGAGGTAGCCGAGCAGGAAGTCGATGTTCAGGCTGCGCTCGTGCGCCTCGTCGATGATCAGGGTGTCGTACCGGCGCAGCATCCGGTCGTTCTGGATCTCGGCCAGCAGGATGCCGTCGGTCATCACCTTGACGAGGGTGTCCTCGCCGGACTGGTCGGTGAAGCGAACCTTGTAGCCGACCGCCGAGCCCAGCGGCGTGTCGAGCTCCTCGGCGATCCGCTCGGCGACCGTGCGGGCGGCGATCCGGCGGGGCTGGGTGTGGCCGATCTGCCCGCGGACGCCCCGGCCGAGCTCGAGGCAGATCTTCGGCAGCTGCGTGGTCTTGCCGGAGCCGGTCTCGCCGGCCACCACGACGACCTGGTGGTCGCGGATGGCGGCGGCGATGTCGGCCCGGCGCTCGCTGACCGGCAGGTGTTCCGGGTACGTGATCGCCGGCACCGCCGCCAGCCGGGCGTCCCGCCGCCGGGCCGCGGCCTCCACCGCGTCGGCGATCTCCGCCAGAGCCCGCGCCCGGGCCTCCTCGTCACGGATCTTGCGGGTGCCCTCGAGCCGCCGCTGCAGCCGGCGCTCGTCGTGAGGGAGCAGATCGGACATGCGGCGGCGCAGCTCGGGCACGGTGACAGACATGGCGCAGCAAGAATAGGCAGATCGGGCGCCGAACGCCGCGTGATTATCGCCGCTGTCCGAGCCCGTCGATCCCGGCCAGCTCCTCGTCGGTCAGCGTGAAGCCGCCGATGTCGAGGTTCTGCGCGATCCGTTCCGGCCGGGCGCTCTTGGGAATCACCACGATCTCGCGCTGGACGTGCCACTTCAGGACGACCCGGGCCGCGTCGACGCCGTACTTCTCCGCGAGCCGGGTCAGCAGCGGGTCGCGCAGGTTCGTGGTCTTGAACGGCGAGTAGCCCTCGACCACCACGCCGCGCTCTCGGTGCCCGGCGACCAGCTTCGCGTCGTACAGCGCCGGGCCGAACCGGATCTGGTTGACCGCCGGGGTCACGCCGGTGGTGTTGGTCAGCTCGTCGATCTCGCCGAGGTCGTAGTTGCTGACCCCGATCGCCCGGGCCCGGCCGCTCTCCTTGGCGGCGACGAACTTCTCCCACACCGCGACCGACTTGCGCCGCGGCGGCCAGTGGATCAGCCACAGGTCGACGGCGTCCACGCCCAGATCACGCAGGCTGGCGTCGAGCGTCGCGTCCTCCCGGCCGGCCCGCTCCGGCGGCAGCTTGGTGGTCACGAAGACCTCGTCGCGCGGCACGCCGGAGTCGCGCAGCGCGCGCCCGACCTCGGCCTCGTTGCCGTACATGGTGGCGGTGTCGATGTGCCGGTAGCCGGCGTCGAGCGCGGCCCGCACGGCCTCGTACGCCTGCTCGCCGCGGATCTGCCAGGTGCCGAAGCCGAGCAGCGGCATGGCCGTCCCGGAGTTGAGCTGCACGTTCTGGGTCATCCCTCAGTTCTACCTCTGCCCTCATCCGGCTCACAGGTCTGGCCGAACGGTCATTCAGGTTCCATGAGCCTCAATGGTTAACCTCCGACAATGAAAAAGACATTGTCGGCCGTCGTGGCGGCGGCGGTCGGGCTGGTGCTCGGTGGCGGGTCGGTCCCGTCGGCGGCGCAGGCCGGCCACGGTCCCGGCGGGTACACGCCACCACCGGTCAGCTGGGGCGCGTGCAGCGACCCGGACCTGCAGGAGCTCGAGGCGCAGTGCGGTTTCGTCACCGTGCCCCTCGACTACGCCAAGCCTCGCGGCACCAAGATCAAGGTCGCCGTGTCGCGCGTGCGGCACACCTCGTCCACGGCCGGCTACCAGGGCATCATGCTGGTCAACCCGGGCGGCCCGGGCGGCTCGGGCCTTGGCCTGGCGAGCCTCGGCCAGTTCATCCCGGGCGGGGTCGGCGGAGACTACGACTGGATCGGCTTCGACCCGCGCGGCGTCGGCGCGAGCCAGCCGTCCCTGACCTGCGACGGCGACTACGCCGGCTACAACCGGCCGCCGTACGTGCCGACGACGAAGGCGATCGAGCGCGCGTGGCTGAACCGCGCCCGCGGCTACGCCAACGACTGCGAGCGGGCCGGCGGCGCGCTGCTCGACCACGTGAAGACCACCGACAACGCGGCCGACATGGACAGCATCCGCAAGGCGCTGGGCGCCAAGCAGATCAACTTCTACGGCTTCTCGTACGGGACCTACCTCGGCCAGGTCTACGCGACGAAGTACCCCGGCAAGGTGCGCCGGATGGTCTTCGACGGCAGCGTCGACCCGACGCGGGTCTGGTACCGGTCGAACCTCGACCAGGACCGCGACTTCAACCGCAACATCAACATCTACTTCGGCTGGGTGGCGAAGTACGACTCGGTGTACCACCTCGGCACCACCGCCGCGGAGGTGCGCAAGCGGTACTACGCGACCGAGCGGAAGCTGGCGAAGACGCCGGCCGGGCTGCTCGGGCAGGCCGAGCTGAACGACGTCGTGCTGTCGGCGGCCTACTACGTCTACGGCTGGGAGCCGATCGCCGAGGCGCTCTCCGCGCTGATCAACGACGGCGACCCGGAGCCGATCCTGGCGTTCTACGCGCCGCCCGGCCCCGGCGCCGACAACGGCTACGCCATGTACCTGGCCACGCTCTGCACGGACGCGCCGTGGCCGCAGAGCCTGGAGAAGTTCCGCCGCGACAACTGGAAGACGTACGCCAAGGCGCCGTTCGCCACCTGGAGCAACGCCTGGTTCAACGCTCCCTGCCTGTTCTGGGACGCCGACACAGCGCGCCGGCCGGTCAAGGTCGACGGCAGCAAGGCCCCGCCGATCCTGCTGATCGGCGAGACGCTGGACTCGGCCACGGCGTTCTCCGGCAGCCTCGAGGTCCGCAAGCGGTTCCCGCGCTCGGTGCTGGTCGAGGGCGTCGGCGGCACCACGCACGCCGGATCGCTCAGCGGTGTGGCGTGCACCGACGACACCATCGCGGCGTACCTGGACACCGGCGCACTGCCGAACAGGCTGCGCGGCAACCGCTCCGACAAGAAATGCGATCCGGTGCCGCAGCCGGATCCGACGGCGGCCGCGGCGGCCCGCAGCGCCGATGCCTCGGGTACGGGCCTCGGCCGCCCGAAGCAGCTGACCGCTATCCGCTGATCCCCTATCCGCTGATCGATGGGACCGGCGGGTGCTCCCGGAGGAGATCGCCCGCCGGTTCGGTCACTCTCGCCATCGGCGAGGCGAGCGGCAAGGTGAAGTGGAAGCGCGTGCCGCCGCCCGGGTTGTCGGTCACCCCGATGGAGCCGCCGTGCCGCTCGACGATGCGGCGGCAGATGGCCAGGCCGAGGCCCGTGCCGGCGTAGCCGGCGGCGGTGTGGGCGCGGTGGAAGGACTCGAAGATGTCCGGCTTGTCGTCGTCCGGGATGCCGATCCCCCGGTCGGCGATCTCGATCCGGGTCCAGCCCGTGCCGGCCGCCGCCGCGGTCACGTCGACCCGGGCCGCGCGGCCCGGCGGCACGTATTTCAGCGCGTTGCCGATCAGGTTGTCCAGCACGTGGCGCAGCATCGCCGGGTCGGCGTCCACATCCGGCAGCGGGCCGACGTAGAAGTCCGGCGGCGGCGCGTCGCCCGGCCGGCGCGGCTCGGTGCGGGCCAGGATCACGTCGTCGACCAGGGGGCCGAGCGCGACGGTCTCGCGCCGCAGCGGCGCGTCCTTCGATGTGGTGTACGCGAGCAGCGTGTCGATCTGCCCGGCCATCCGGTCGGCGGCCAGCGAGATCCGCTGCAGCGAGGTGCTGATGTCGACGCCGTCGGCAAGATCCTCGGCCGCGGTCTCGCAGTGCCCGCGGATCACCGCCAGCGGCGCCTTCAGGTCGTGCGCGACCACACCCGCGAAGACCGAGAGGTCGGTCTCGTACCGGCGCAGCTCGGTGATGTCGTGGAAGACGGCGACCGCGCCCTGCTGTCCGGCGCTCACGTCCAACGGCCGGCCGTCGACACTGATCAGGATGCCGTCCGGACGCCTGGCGTTGCGCACCAGCATCTCCACGCCGTCGGACGACTCCCCGCGCAGGGCGCGGACCAGCGGCATCTCCTCGACGGGGAACGGGGTACGCCCGTCCGGCCGGAACAGCCCGTAGTGCTCCTGCCAGGTCCCCGGCCCGGACACGTCGTCGTCGACGCCGAGCAGAGCCTTCGCGGCCGGGTTGTGCAGCAGGAACTCGCCGTTGGCGTCCACCACGCCGACCCCGTCGCCGAGGCTCGCCATGATCGCGCCGAGCAGCCCGGCCTGGCGACGGCTCTCCGCTTCGGCGGTGCGCAGCTCGGCGGTGGCGATCTGCACCTGCCGGCGGGCCCGCGAGCGGCCGTTGGCCAGCACGTGCACCAGCCCGGCCAGCATCAGGGTGAGCGCGAGGCCGCCGAGCAGCACGGTGATCGGCAGGCTGCTGCGGGCGCCGGGCAGATAGGCCGAGTCGGCGCCGGTGACCAGCGTCCAGTGCCGGTCGGCGACCGGGAAGGTGGCCTTGCGGTGCAGGTCGGGGGTGCCGCGGGCGGCGTAGGCGGCGACCCGCACCCGCCGGCCGTCGCCGTTGGTGGCCAGCAGCTCGCCGTCGAGCTGATTCTGGCTGGCCGTGCTCAGCACGTCGCCGAGGAAGTCCTGGCCGTGCATGCCCAGCACCATCCAGCCCTGGAAGATCGGCGGCACGTCGGCCCGGTCCTCGG
>NZ_JBFAZH010000476.1:0-5605 GCF_040681735.1 Actinoplanes sp. NPDC051633
GGATCCATCCTCTTCGTCAACGGCGGCAGCGGCGCGCGTCCGAACCCGAAGGTCGCCGGCACCTCGATCGCGTTCGCCGGCGAGGGCGCCTACGCCTTCATGCTCCACGACACCCTCGCCGGCCAGGACATCCACGTCGCGCAGATGATCGTGCCGGGCGCCATCCAGCCCGGACATCCCACCTACGACCCGGCCGTCCTGGCCGACCTGCTCTGGCAGGCTCACGTGGGACGCGACGCCTTCCGGATCTTCGCCGAACCGATGCCGGGCACACCCTGAGAAGATCAGGCACCGTGCAGAGCGGCCGGCGCCTCGCCCATGCTTAGGTGATGGCGTGAACGTCTACGCGCCCCCAGGCCCGAGCGCGTGGACCGGCGTGATCATCTCGGCGTGCGCCTTACTCTTCACGGTCGTGTCGTTCTGGTGGCTCCAGGCGCGCCGGGGCCGGCTTCGGAGCTTTCCGCCGCAGACCTACGCCGGCGTGTTCACGACCGAGCGGGTCCAGTTCAACTTCCCGGTCGTGCTGCACAACACCGGCCCCGCCCCGATCGTCGTCCTGGCGTTCCGATTGCGGATCGACAAGACCGTGGAGCAGTACGCCGCGACGCAGGCCGCTGAGCACGACGAGAAGGCAGTGCTGCCGGTTCACATGTCGTGGCAGGCCACCCAGTCGCATCTGCACCAGGCCGGAGTGCGCGGTGAGCAGACGTTGCCGGCTCCGTTCCCCGTCGAGGGCAGGTCGGCGGTCGAGCGGTTCATCGAGTTGGGCATGGCGGATCCGCCGTTGCTGTTCGAGAACGGCCCCTACACAGCCGACATCGAGGTGAAGCTCGCCGACCGCCGGTCATGGCGCCCGCTGGTCTCGTTCCCGCTCCACACCGAACTCACCCAGGCGGACGGCCGCGACCGCTACCGGACCTGGACGAACGATCCCGGCTGGAGGCCTTGATGCCCCGGTCGTCCGGAACCGCACGACGGCTAGGAGCCCCAGCCCGGCAATAATGGCGGGAGGTCGCTGAGTGCCCGTGCCGGCGGTTGCGGTGGGTCATCCTCGCCGTCGTCGTCATTCCAGCGCCGGCCGTACTGGTCGGGCAGGTCGCCCCATCCCCAGTACGCCGCGGGGACGTCCGGCTCGTCGCCGATCTCGTCGAGCGGATCGATGCGCTGCGGGGCGACCGTGCACAGATGGGCCCAGTCATCGCCGAGGTCGAACACGTACGCGAACTGCTCGCCCGGCTGAAGGCGGCTCAACCTGGCACCGGCGTCGTCGATCGTGCCATCCGGTGCGTCCCCGTCGAAGAATCTGGTCGGGGCCACATTCGTGCCGTCGGCGAGGGTGAACTGGTGCAGGTGGGAGAGGTCCCACCGGGCGAAGCCCACGTTCACGGCGGCGGCCAGCTGGGCGAAGCTGTGCGACCGCGACGCGGCGAAGATCCGACCAGGTCTCGGCCACAGAAGCTCGCCACGCCCGGACACCAACTCGACCTGAATGGAGAGCCACGTACGCGCCATGTCGGTGATTCTGCCAATGGCGTTACCTGAGCGTGGCGGCGGCGTCGATGAGGGCGTTCAGCAGCGCCGTGGTGGCCGGTGGGTCGGGTGGTTCGCCGTAGGTGGCGGCGTAGATCCGGCGCGGTGGCGTGGCAAGCCGGGCGGCGGTGATCGCCGGGTGCTGGTGGGCGCGCAGGGCGAGGCCCGGGATGGTGGTCACGCCCATGCCGGCGGCGACCAGGCTCTGCATGACGACCATGTCGTCGGTGGTGTACGCCAGGGTGGGGGAGAAGCCGGCGGCCTGGCACATCTCGACCAGGTGGCTGCGGCAGCGTTCGCAGCCGGCGATCCACGGCGTGCCGGCGTGGTCGGCAAGCGTGGTCCCGCCGCCGGTGGTGAGCAGATAGAGCGGGTCGTCGAGCAGGTGGGTCAGCCGGACGTCGTCGTCCTCGGGAATGGTGTCCTCGTAGCGGAAGATGACCGCGACATCAGCATGACCGGCCCGCAGTTGCTGCAGTGCCTCGTCCGGATGGGTGTCGGTCAGGCCGAGCCGCAGGCCGGGATGCTGCTGGGCGAGGACGGCGCCGGCCTGCGGGACCAGTGAGCTCATGACGGAGCTGAAGCCGGCCAGCCGCACCCGTCCCGCGTTCAGCCCGACCAGGGTCGAGAGCTCGGTCGTGGCGGAGTCGACCCGGCCGATGATCTCGGCGGCGCGCTCGGAGAGAAGCCGGCCCGCCGGGGTGAGCCGGATCCCGCGGCCGACCCGCTGGACCAACTGGGCCCCGAGCTGACTCTCCAGTCTGGACAGATGATGGCTGATCGACGGCTGGGTGTACTGCAACTCCTTGGCGGCGGCGGTGACCGACCTGTGGCGGCGGACGGCGTCGATCACACGCAGCTGGATGAGGGTCACCATTCATAGATTCTAGGCATGGGAAACCGCCGGCACCGGCCCTGGATCTCTTGATCGGTGGGGCCGGATCAGGACGCCAGGGCACCGTCTCGCAGGGTCAGGACCCGGTCGGCCTGCTCGATCAGGGTGGTGTCGTGGGTGGCGACCAACGCAGTCGTCCCGCGGGCGGTCACCACCGCCCGCAGCAGCTCCATGATCGAGCGGGCGGTCTCGGCGTCGAGCTGGCCGGTGGGCTCGTCGGCGATCAGCACCTGCGGGTCGTTGGCCAGCGCGCGGGCCACCGCGACACGCTGCTGCTGGCCGCCGGAGAGCTCGTACGGCCGCTGCGCCGCGTGCGCGCCCAGGCCGACCAGCTCGAGCAGCATCGCGACGCGCTCCTCGCGTTCGGCCGCCGGGCGCCGGGTCAGGCGCATCGGCACGCCGATGTTCTCCGCGGCGGACAGGATCGGGATCAGCCCGAACGACTGGAAGACGAAGCCGACCGTGTCGCGGCGCAGCGCGCGCAACTCCCGGTCGGAGGCGGCGGTGACGTCGTGGCCGGCCACCGTCACCCGGCCGGCGGTCGGGCGGTCCAGGCCGCCGATCAGGTTGAGCAGCGTGGTCTTGCCGGCGCCGGGGCGGCCGCGGACGGCGACCAGCTCACCGTGGGCGGCGGTGAACGACACCCCGCGCACCGCGTGCACGTTGCCGAAGTCGCGGACGAGGCCGGTGACCTCGATGACCGGGGGAGTCGCCTCACTCATCGGAATCCTCTCCGGGCCGGACCGCCACATGGTCGGACTCCAGCGTCAGCCGCACCCGGTCGCGCAGGGTCAGCGCCTCGACGAACCGCGCCGGCAGTTGCATCCGGCCGGCCCGGTCCAGCACGGCGTACTCGTGCGAAACCTGGCCGGCGCCGGCCCGGCGTACCTCGGTGGCGATCCGGCCGTCGCGGATCGCGACCGCTCGATGCACCTCATCGACCACCTGGTGGTCGTGGGTGACCACCACGACGGTGACGCCGAGCTCGGCGTTGACCGTGCGCAGCGCCGCGAAGATCTCCGCCGCGGTGGCCTCGTCCAGCTCGCCGGTGGGCTCGTCGGCGAACAGCACCTCCGGATCGTTGGCCAGCGCCACCGCGACCGCGCACCGCTGGCGTTCGCCGCCGCTCAGCTCGCCGGGCAGCCGGTCGGCCGGACCGCCCAGGCCCACCAGGTCGAGCAGCTTGATTGCCTGCGCGCGGGCGGTGCGGCGGCCGCGGCGGGCCAGCCGGACCGGGAGCTCGATGTTCTCCCGTGCGGTCAGATACGGGAAGAGGTTGCGGGCGGTCTGCTGCCACATGAAGCCGACCGTGCGGCGCCGGTAGGCGAGCCGGTCCGCGGCCGACATGGCGAGCAGGTCGAAGCCGGCCACCCGGGCCACTCCGGCGGTGGGCACGTCCAGGCCGGACAGGATGTTGAGTACGGTCGACTTCCCGGAGCCGGACGCGCCGACGACCGCCAGCAGCTCGCCGCGGTCCACCACCAGGTCCAGGCCCTGCAGGGCGACCACCTCGACCCCGTCGGTCTGATAGATGCGCACCAGGCCGTCGCAGACGATGTGCCCGGCCAGCCGGTCGGCGCCCCCGGCGCGGGCGATCGCCCGCTCGGTGGCGCGCCGCTCCAGCTCGGCGAGATGGTCACTCATGGGTTCTCCTCTGCGCTGCGCAGGGTCACGGTACGACGGGTGGCGGCGCTCTCCACCAGCAGCGCCACGACGACGGCCGGCACCGTCGCGGCGAGCACCACGGCGGCCAGCAGCAAGTCGGGCTGCGGGCGTGCGGGGATGCCCGCGGTGAACACCGACAGCCCCAGCGCCGGCCCGATCAGCGCGGGCAGCGCGGCACCGGCCAGCCCACCGGCCAGCACGGCCAGCCCGGTCAGCGGCAGCAGCTCGCCGAGCAGCAGGCCGCGCTCCTGCGCCGGGGACAGGCCGAGCAGCCGCAGTCTGGTCAGTGTCACGGCCCGGCCCGGGGCGCCGGCCAGCACCGCGAGCGCGACGGTCAGCAGCGCCAGGACCAGCGATCCGGCGGCGCCGGCGGCGAAGGTCACGGCCAGCACCCGGTTGACGCTGGTGTCCTCGAGCGTCGCCCGGTACGCCGTGCGGGTGGTCACCGTGGTCGGCTGCAGCCGCCACTCGGGGGGCGCCCGCCCGGTGGACCGCGTCAGGTCGTCGCGCTGGGCGGCCGCGCCGGCGTCGCGCAGGGCGGCCGGGTCGGCGCCCGTGCCGGCGACGGTGATCCGGTTGAACCGCAACGTCTGCCCGACGGGGACCGGGATCGCCGGGGCCGACAGCACCATGACCCGCCCGATCCCGGGCGCGACGCCGGGAATCTCGGCGTCCACCGCGGCGACCCGGATCGGGAACCGGTTGCCCTGCACTTCGACGGTCCAGCCGGCGGCGATCTCGGCGGCCAGGTCGGGCGTCACCAGCGCCGGGACGATGCCGTCCCCGGAGGGTTTGGTCAGCGCGGACGGCAGGCGCAGGCCGCTGCAGCTCAGCTCCAGCACTCGCTGGGTGGCGGCCCCGTCGACGATCTGCACGGTGATCCCGGGCCAGCCGCGGCCGCGGGCGTCGGCCAGCGCACCCGAGCCCGTCCACAGCGGCGCCGCAGCTTTCACCCCCGGCATCGCGGCCACCCGGTCGGCGGTGCCCCGCGTGAACCCGACGCCGGCGATCAGCGCGTCGCCCGGAACGGTCCGGTCCGCGGCGCGGTCCCGGGCGGTGTCCACGGTGGTCGCCACGGTGGCGGTGAACACGCCGGTCGCCACCGTCACCACGAGGACGGCCAGTGGCCCGATCCGGGCCGCCGCGCCGCGCCCGGCGCCGGCCAGGCCGAGGAACGTCACGACGCCGCGCCCCCGGGCGGCGAGCCGTCCGGCCAGCCGCAGCGGCACGGGCACCACCCGCAGGACCACGAGCGCGACCGCGACGGCCACCAGCACGGGCACCACGACCAGATACGGGTCGACACCACCGAAGGGAGCCAGCCCGCGGCGGCGCACCAGTACGACCCCCAGCACGGCCAGCAGCACGACCACCGCCTCGACCATGTGGCGGCGGGCCGATGGGCGGATGCCGGTCAGGTCGTCGCGCCGGGTGGCGAACGCCTGATGGCGTTGCGTGAGAACGGCCATCACCGGCGTGGCCAGCGTCGCCACCGCGGCCACCGCGAGCAGCGCC
>NZ_JBFAZH010000477.1:0-5602 GCF_040681735.1 Actinoplanes sp. NPDC051633
GGTCCTGGTTGGTCTCCACGCCCAGGACGAAGGCCTGCATCGCCAGCTCGTCGCCGGAGGGCCAGACGAAGGCCGGCAGCTCCGCCGGGCCCAGCTCCGCCACGTAGGTCCAGAACTGCCGCACCGCCTCGGCCGGCGACGCCGCCTCGATCGGCATCGCCACGCTGACCAGCCACGGCTTACGCACCCGCGGCGCGCCGACGCGCTTCGCGATGCGCTCGAACGCCTCGCGGTCCAGCGCGGTCAGCGGCTCGGTGACCTTGAGGTCGTCGGCCGGCACCGGCGAGTCGAACGCCCGCTTCGTGTAGGCGATCTCGCCATCGGCCGTGAACCGGCCCAACGCGACGGCTTCCAGCGCCACCGCCTCCTCGCCGGCGAGGAGCACGACGTCGTCGTCGGCCGCCGCGCCGGCGGGAGCCGTCGTCAGCGAGTCGCGCTCGAACAGCCGCTCACGCGCCCACTGATCCGCCGGAATGATCACCGCCCACTGCGCCATGCGCTCCATCGAACCACGTGCCGGTCAGCCCGCCGCCGGTGGGACGCAGCACCCCGAGAGGTGGTCGTCGACCATGCCGGTGGCCTGCATCAACGCGTATGCCGTCGTGGGACCGACGAACTTGAACCCGCGCTTTTTCAGGTCCTTGGACATCGCCGTGGACTCCGGGGTGAGTGCCGGCACGTCGGCCCGGGAGGCCGGCCTCGGGCGTCTCGCGGGAGCGTAGGACCACAGGAGCTCGGCCAGACCACCGGGCAGCTCCAGGGCCACCCTGGCGTTGTGCAGGGCCGCGTCGACCTTCATCCGGTTACGCACGATCCCCGCGTCGGCCATCAGCCGCGCGGCATCCTCCTCACCGAAGGCCGCCACCTTGCCGATCGAGAAACCGGCGAACGCCCGCCGGAACGCCTCGCGTTTGCGCAGGATGGTGATCCAGGCCAGCCCTGACTGGAACGCCTCGAGGGTGAGCCGCTCGAACATCCCGTCGTCGGTGCGCACGGGCCGGCCCCACTCGGTGTCGTGATAAGCCTCGTACTCCGGCGTGCCGGAGCCCCAGAAACACCGCAGCCGCCCATCGGCGCCGGCCACCAGGCCCGTATCCGTCATGCCGCCAAACCTAGAGGCGGGGTACGACAATCTCAGGCCGGCAGCTTGCCCTGCTCGACGAGCCGCGCGAACCGCTTGAGCGCACCGGTGAAGCCGAGCTTCGAGCCCGGCCACAGCACCGGCCAGGCGAGCTTGCCGGCGGTGCCGCCGGGCAGGTGGAACCACTCGTGCATGACCACCTGGGTCCGGTCGCCCGCCATCGGCGTACACCGCATCGAGCCCGGCCCCCGCAGCACCTTGCCGCAGTGCACGACCCGCACCTCGTACGGCGCATCCACCCGCACCACCCGCAGCTCGTCGCGCAGCGCTGCCGGTCCGAGCGCGGTGATCGCCTCGACCAGGCTGCCCTCGCCGCCGTCGCCCTCGACCACCTTCACCTTGGTGAAGGGGATCCACTCGGACTGACTCGGCCAGTCCATGAACGCGGCGAACACCCGCGCGACCGGCGCGTTCACGATCACCGTCGCGGTGACCTCCCCGGCGCCGGGCTGGGCGGCATCGCCCAGAGTTCCGTCGCCCGGAGTTCCGTCGCTCGCAGCGCCGTCGCTCACGTCGTCTCCGCCTTCTTGTCGTCCTCGCTCTTGCCCTGCTCGAGCACGTCCGCCTCCGGCGGTGGTGGAGCCGGCACGTCGCTCACCGGCGGCGGGGCGATCGCTGCCTCGCGGGCACGGCGCAGCTGGTCGGCGTCGGCGATCCGGCCCTCCCGCAGCGCCTGCACCTCGGCCTCCAGCACACCGATGAGCTCACCCTTGTAGCCGATGTCGTACGCGGCCCGCTGCAGCGCCTGGTCGACCTGGGACATCCGATACCCGCGCAGGGCCGTGTCGAACCGGGTGAGCACCACGTCGTCCTCGCCCAGCGGACGGTCGCTGGGCAGCGGCAACGCCCGGCCGTCCGGCTCGACGGGGGTCAGTCCGGAGTCGTTGCCGCTGACCATCACCGTGACCCCGAAGACGATCGCGGCGACCACCAGCGCCACGACCAGGAAGAGCAGAAGCTGACCCATGGGTCAGATCGTGGCACGACGGACTCCGGCCCGCGAAACCGCCACCCGTCTCACGTCCACGTAAGGATGCGCTTGCGCCAGGCGTAGAGGATGCCGAGAGCGAGAACCGCCACGAAAATGCCCATTTCGGCCACCGTCAGGAGGCCGAAGCCCGGCCGGTCGAAGACCACCGCCCAGGGGAACAGGAAGACCGCCTCGACGGCAAAGAGGACATATAGGTACGCGTACACGTAATAGCGAATCTTGGCCTGTGCCCAGTCGCCGCCGACCGGGTCGATGCCACTCTCGTATGCGACACGCTTGCCGGCGGGCTCGGCCGGGTGCGCCGGGCGCAGCAGCCGGTTGGTGCCGAACGCCGCCACGAACAGCAGCACCCCGGCCGCGAAGACCAGGCCGAGCGTGGCGTACGTGCCCAGGTAGCCGTCCACAGCCGGGAAGCCTACTGAAACTTCGTGACGAGTGTCGCCATCCAGGCAGTGGACTCGATTGGTTCAGGTAACCCTTACCTGGCTACTGTGGTCAACGGCCCTTCGGGCGGCACGTGTAAGCAGCGCCGACGTAGGCTGGAAGTAACGCACGGGAGGATGAGAAAGTGTCCGAGGTCGATGCGGCTTCGCTGAACAAGCCAGTCGAGCAGTTGGATCGCGTGGTCATCCGCTTCGCCGGCGACTCCGGTGACGGTATGCAGCTCACCGGTGACCGCTTCACGTCGGAAACGGCTCAGCTCGGCAACGACATCTCGACGCTGCCGAACTTCCCCGCCGAGATCCGCGCCCCCGCAGGGACGCTGCCCGGTGTGTCGAGTTTCCAGGTGCACTTCGCCGACTACGACATCCTCACCCCCGGCGACGCGCCCAACGTCCTGGTCGCGATGAACCCGGCCGCGCTCAAGGCCAACGTCTCCGACCTGCCCGGCGGCGCCGACATCATCGTCAACACCGACGAGTTCACCAAGCGCAACCTGGCCAAGGTCGGTTATGCGGTGAGCCCGCTCGAGGACGGCTCGCTGGACGGCTACGTGGTGCACCCGGTGGCCCTGACCTCGATGACCATCGGCGCGCTGGCCGAGCTCAACGTGGCGAAAAAGGATGCCGAGCGGGCGAAGAACATGTTCGCCCTCGGCCTGCTGAGCTGGATGTATTCGCGGCCGTTCGAGTCCACCCTGCGGTTCCTCGAGCGCAAGTTCGTCAAGCGGCCCGATCTGGTGGCGGCGAACAAGGCGGCGTTCCAGGCTGGGTGGAACTTCGGCGAGACCACCGAGGACTTCTCGGTGCGTTACGAGGTCAAGCCCGCCAAGATGCGGCCGGGCACGTACCGCAACATCACCGGCAACGCGGCGCTCGCGCTCGGGCTGGTGGCGGCCAGTGTGCGGTCCAAGCTGCCGCTGTTCCTGGGCGCGTACCCGATCACCCCGGCCTCCGACATCCTGCACGAGCTGTCCAAGCACAAGCGCTTCGGCATCACGACGATGCAGGCCGAGGACGAGATCGCCGCGATCGGCGCGGCCCTGGGCGCGGCGTACGGCGGGGCGCTCGGCGTGACCACCACCTCCGGCCCTGGCGTGGCGCTCAAGGGCGAGACGATCTCCCTGGCGATCGCGCTGGAGCTGCCGCTGGTCATCGTCGACGTGCAGCGGGCCGGCCCGTCCACCGGCATGCCGACCAAGACCGAGCAGGCCGACCTCAACATGGCGCTCTACGGCCGGCACGGCGAGGCGCCGCTCGCGGTGATCGCGCCGAAATCGCCGTCGGACTGCTTCCACGCGGCGCTCGAGGCCGCGCGCATCGCGCTGACCTACCGCACCCCGGTCATCCTGCTCAGCGACAACTACGTGGCGAACGGGTCGGAGCCCTGGCTGCTGCCCGAGGTCGGCGACCTGCCCGACCTGTCGGTCGACTTCACCACGGAGCCGAACGCCGAGGACGGCCGGTTCCTGCCCTACCTTCGCGACCCCGAGACGCTGGCCCGGCCGTGGGCGATCCCCGGCACACCCGGCCTCGAGCACCGCATCGGCGGGCTGGAGAAGGCGGACAAGACCGGCGACATCTCGTACGACCCCGCGAACCACGAGTTCATGGTGCGGATCCGGGCCGAGCGCATCGAGTCGATCCCGGTGCCCGACGTCGAGGTCGAGGACCCCGACGACAACGCCGCCGTGCTCGTGCTCGGCTGGGGCTCGACGTACGGGCCGATCGGCGCCGCCTGCCGCGCCCTGCGCCACCGTGGGCTGCCGATCGCGCAGGCCCACCTGCGGCACCTCGCACCGCTGCCGACCAACCTGGGCACGGTGCTCAAGGCGTACGACAAGGTGGTCGTCCCGGAGATGAACCTGGGTCAGCTGGCCCACGTGATCCGCGCGAAGTACCTGGTCGACGCGGTCCCCTTCAACCAGGTCAGCGGCCTGCCGTTCACCGCCGCGACGCTGGAGAACATGCTCGAGGACGTGGTCAAGAATGGTTAGCCTGTCGATCCCGATCTCGCCTGTGAAGCAGACGGCGAAGGACTTCAAGTCCGACCAGGAGGTGCGCTGGTGCCCGGGCTGCGGTGACTACGCGATCCTGGCGGCGGTCCAGCAGTTCATGCCGGAGCTGAACATCCCGCGGGAGAACATCGTGTTCGTCTCGGGCATCGGGTGCTCGTCCCGGTTCCCGTACTACATGAACACCTACGGGATGCACTCGATCCACGGCCGCGCGCCGGCGATCGCGACCGGCCTGTCCGCCTCGCGTCCCGACCTGTCGGTCTGGGTCGTGACCGGCGACGGCGACGCGCTGTCGATCGGCGGGAACCACCTGATCCACGCGCTGCGGCGCAACGTGAACCTCAAGATTCTGCTGTTCAACAACCGGATCTACGGCCTGACCAAGGGTCAGTACTCGCCGACGTCGGAGATCGGCAAGATCACCAAGTCGACCCCGGCCGGCTCGGCGGACTCGCCGTTCAACCCGCTGTCGCTGGCGCTCGGCGCCGAGGCGACGTTCGTGGCCCGCACCATCGACTCGGACCGCAAGCACCTGCAGTCGGTGCTGCGCGCGGCGGCCGAGCACGAGGGCTCGGCGTTCGTCGAGATCTACCAGAACTGCAACATCTTCAACGACAACGCGTTCGAGCTGATCAAGGACCCGGGTACGCGCGACGACCACCTGATCCGGCTCGAGCAGGGCCGGCCGATCACGTTCGGGCCGGACGGCAAGTTCTCGGTGACCCACCCCGCGGGCGGCTTCGGCCTCGAGGTGGTGGAGGGCGGCGAGCCGCTGGTGCACGACGCCACCATCGACGACCCGGCGTACGCCTTCGCCCTGTCCCGGCTCTCGGGGTCCGACCTGAACACCACGCCGATCGGGGTGTTCCGCTCGGTGGAGCGCCCGTCCTACGACGAGATCGTGCAGAAGCAGCTGGTCGACGCCAAGGCTCAGGCCACCGGCACGCCGGACGAGATGCTCGCCGGCCTGCTCACGGCCGGCGACACCAGGACCAACCTCTAGCACGCCGGC
>NZ_JBFAZH010000478.1:0-5595 GCF_040681735.1 Actinoplanes sp. NPDC051633
CGCCCGGGTCGCCACCGGGGCGGTCACCCCCCCGCGGCCGGGGCCCACCCGGCCCAGACCCGGTCCGGCCGGCCGGACCCGCGGCGCGCCCAGCGGCACGCTGCGCCGGGCGGTTCCCAGATCGGTGACCAGCGGCTGCGCGGCGCGGAGCACCCGCCGCCGCAGCGGCCAGGGCATGTGGCGCAGGATCCGCCGCAGCTGCACGCTCGTCGTCCTCCCGGTCAGATGTCTCCGTCAGATGTCTCGATCTCTGACCTCAACGGCGGCCTGCGGTGGGAGGTTGCGGTGGATACGGAGCTATCCGCCGGATTTACGGTGATTGCTCTCCGGTCAGGGGTTCCCCCGATGCGGGAGCTTGCGTTGGGAGCGCATGGTGGAGTCGGTCGGTCAAACGACGTTCTGGGAGGCCGGAAATGGGCAAGGGCATCGCTTACGTGGTGGCGATGATCGCCGGTGTGATCGTGGTGGGGTGGGTCGCCGTCAGCGTCCTGCACTTCCTGCTCGGCTGGCTGGGCTACCTGATCGTCGGGGCGGCCGTGGTCGGCGGCGGGGCGTATCTCTACCGCCGGGCCAAGCGCGGGATCGCGCCGGGCACCCGCACCGCATACCGCATCGAGGCCGCCAAGCAGACGTACCGGATGCGCAACCGATGAGGCGAGTCTCGGGAAGATAGGCTTGCGGGCGTGTTCGACAACCTGAGCGACCGCCTCTCCGGGATCTTCACCAAGCTCCGCGGCAAGGGGAAACTGACCGACGCCGACATCGACGCCACCGCGCGCGAGATCCGTCTCGCCCTGCTGGAGGCGGATGTCGCGCTGCCCGTGGTGCGGTCGTTCATCGCCAACCTCAAGGAGCGGGCCCGCGGCGCCGAGGTCTCCCAGGCGCTCAACCCCGCGCAGCAGATCATCAAGATCGTCCACGAGGAGCTCATCAACATCCTCGGCGGCGAGGGCCGGCGCCTGACGTTCGCCAAGCAGCCGCCCACCGTGATCATGCTGGCCGGTCTGCAGGGTTCCGGTAAGACGACGCTGGCCGGCAAGCTCTCCCGCTACCTCAAGGGCCAGGGCCACCAGCCGCTGCTGGTCGCCTGTGACCTGCAGCGGCCCAACGCGGTGAACCAGCTGCAGGTGCTGGCCGGCCGGGCCGGGGTGGACATCTACGCGCCGTCGCCGGGCAACGGGGTGGGCGATCCGGTCCAGGTCGCGCGCGACTCGATCGAGCACGCCAAGCGCTCGGCCAAGGACATCGTCATCGTCGACACCGCCGGCCGCCTCGGCATCGACGCCGAGATGATGCAGCAGGCCCGCGACATCCGCGCGGCGACGAACCCCGACGAGATCATCTTCGTCATCGACGCGATGGTCGGTCAGGACGCGGTGACCACGGCCGAGGCGTTCCGCGACGGCGTCGGCATCACCGGCGTGGTGCTCTCCAAGCTCGACGGCGATGCCCGCGGTGGCGCGGCGCTCTCCGTGCGGCACGTCACCGGCGAGCCGATCCTCTTCGCGTCCACCGGTGAGAAGCTCGAGGACTTCGACGTCTTCCACCCCGACCGGATGGCCAGCCGGATCCTCGGCATGGGCGACGTGCTGACCCTCATCGAGCAGGCGGAGACCGCGTTCGACGAGGAGCAGAAGGAGAAGATGACCTCCAAGCTGCTCGGTGGTGAGCAGTTCACGCTGGAGGACTTCCTCGACCAGCTCATCGCGGTCCGCCGGATGGGCCCGATCGCCAACATCCTCGGCATGATGCCCGGCATGGGCCAGATGAAGGATCAGCTGGCCGAGCTCGACGACAAGCACTTCGACCGGGTCACCGCGATCATCCGCTCGATGACCCCGGCCGAGCGCACAAACCCGAAGATCATCAACGGCTCCCGCCGCGCCCGCATCGCCAACGGCTCGGGCGTCACGGTGATGGACGTCAACCAGCTGCTCAACCGCTTCACCGACGCGCAGAAGATGATGAAGCAGATGGGCGGCATGATGGGCCTGCCCGGAGCGGGCCGGCGCAAGGCGACCAAGAGCCCGAAGAACAAGCGCAAGGGTACGAAGGGCGGCAGCCGAGGACCGCGCAGCGGCGGCCTGCCCCGCGCCGGCGGGATGCCGCAACTGCCGCCGGGCTTCGACCCGACCGCCCTGCAGGGCGACGGCTCCCAGGGCCTGCCGCCGGGCTTCCGCCTGCCCAACCTGGACTTCAACAAGCTGACCCGCCCGCCGAAGCGCGACGACGACGACAAGAAATAGCCATGGCGCTCCATGTGCGCGGGGTGGTCCTGCCCGGCTGTGAGCCGCGGGATCTCTGGCTGGTCGGCGACCGGGTCACCTATGAGCCGGTCAAGGACGCCGAGACCGTCGCCGATGGCGGGTGGATCGTGCCCGGGCTCGTCGACGCGCACTGCCACCTCGGGATCGCCCGGGGGGCCAAGCCCGTCACCAGCCTCGACCAGGCGCGCGGGCTGGCCTATCTCGACCGTGACTCCGGGGTGCTGGCGTTGCGGGACGCCGGGTCGCCGTTCCCGTACCCGGAGCTGGACGACGAGCCGGACATCCCCCGTCTGGCCCGCGCCGGGCGGCACGTCGCCCCGCCCAAGCGCTACCTGCGCGACATCGGCACCGAGGTGCCCGCCGAGGAGGTCGCCGCGACCGTCACCGCCCAGGCCAAGGCCGGCACCGGCTGGGTCAAGATCGTGGGGGACTGGCTGGACCGCGGCGTCGGCGACCTCGCGCCGGCCTGGGACGCGGCCACCATGACCGCCGCGGTCGAGGCGGCGCACGCGGCCGGCGCCCGAGCGGCCACGCACACGTTCTCCGAGGAGGGCGTCGAGATCATGGTGCGGGCGGGGGTGGACTCCGTCGAGCACGGCACCGGCCTGTCGCTCGACCTGATCGACCTGATGGCCCGGCAGGGCACCGCGCTGGTGCCCACCATGATCAACATTCGGACGTTCGGCGGCATCGCCGACCAGGCGAGGGCCAAGTTCGAGGGGTACGCGGACCACATGCTCGCTCTTCGTGACCGCTTCCCGGCGGTGGTGCGGGCGGCGCACGAGGCCGGCGTACCCGTCTATGTCGGCACCGACGCCGGCGGCGGGATCAACCACGGCCAGGCCGCTGAGGAGATGCTCCTGCTGCACGAGGCCGGCCTGCCGGCCGAGGCGGTGCTCGCGGCCGGCACCTGGAAGGCGCGCGAGTGGCTGGGCTTCCCGGGCCTGGTCGAGGGCGGCCTGGCGGACCTGGTGGTCTATCCCGAGGACCCTCGCGAGGACCTGCGGGTGCTCCGCGCGCCGCAGCGCATCGTGCTCCGGGGAAAGGTGGTCAAGTAGCCGCCGATAGGATGCCGCCCATGGCTCGCGTGCTCACTCCCCGTGCGGAGGACTTCCCCCGCTGGTACCAGGACCTCATCGCCAAGGCGCGGATGGCCGACAACGGCCCGGTGCGCGGGACGATGGTCATCCGGCCGGCGGGCTACGCCATCTGGGAGCGCATGCAGTCCGAGATGGACGACCGGATCAAGGAGGCGGGCGCGGAGAACGCGTACTTCCCGCTCTTCATCCCGGAGAGCTACCTGCGCCGCGAGGCCGAGCACGTCGAGGGCTTCTCGCCCGAGCTCGCGGTGGTCACCCACGCCGGCGGCAAGCAGCTCGCCGAGCCGCTGGTGGTGCGCCCGACCAGCGAGACGGTGATCGGCGAGTTCATGGCCAAGTGGGTCGACTCGTACCGCGACCTGCCGCTGCTGCTCAACCAGTGGGCCAACATCGTGCGCTGGGAGCTGCGCCCGCGCACCTTCCTGCGGACCACCGAGTTCCTCTGGCAGGAGGGGCACACCGCGCACGCCAGCGAGGAGAACGCGCGGGCCTACGCCCGCGAGATCCACAAGGACGTGTACGAGAACTTCATGGTCGAGATCCTGGCCATGCCCGTCGTGCCGGGCCGCAAGACCAAGGGCGAGCGGTTCGCCGGCGCGACGAACACGATGACCCTCGAGGGCATGATGGGCGACGGCAAGGCCCTGCAGATGGGCACGTCGCACGAGCTCGGGCAGAACTTCGCGAAGGCGTTCGACATCTCCTTCACCTCGGCGGCCGGCACGGTCGAGCACGCCTGGACCACCTCGTGGGGCACGTCCACCCGCATGATGGGCGGCCTGATCATGACGCACGGTGACGACAACGGCCTGCGGTTGCCGCCGCGGCTGGCGCCCACCCAGGTGCAGGTCATGGTGGTGAAGGCGGGCGAGGGCGTGGTCGAGGCCGCAGCGAAGCTGCGGGACGAGCTCAAGTCCGCCGGGGTACGCGTGAAGCTCGACGACCGGGCCGACATCCCCTTCGGCCGGCGCGCGGTCGACGCCGAGCTGCAGGGCATCCCCATCCGCATCGAGGTCGGGCCGCGCGACCTGGGCGCCGGCAACGCGGTGGTGGCCCGCCGGATCGACGGCACCAAGTCGCCGGTCGCCCTGGGCGAGGTGGTGGCCGACGTCACCGCCGCGCTCAAGGCCGACCAGCAGCGGCTCTACGACGACGCCCTGGCCTTCCGCGAGGAGCACACGGTCGAGGTCAAGACGCTCGGCGAGGCGCTCGAGGCATCGCAGACCGGCTGGGCGCGGGTGCCGTGGTCGGCGATCGGCGAGCAGGGCGAGAAGGAAGCGAACGGCAAGGCGGTCACGGTCCGCTGCCTGATCCGGGAGGACGGCTCGATGCCCGACTCCGACGACGAGCCCGGCCTCATCGCGATCCTGGGCCGCTCGTACTGATGAGGTTCGCCCCCGGCCAGGTCATCATCCACCGCAACACCCGCCGCGGGCGGATCGCCTTCGCCCGCCCGGTCCGGGTGGTCGCCGACACCGAGCTGGGCCTGCTGGTCTGGCTGGCCCGGCACTCCCCGGCGATGTACGAGGTCGCGCCCGACGGTCGCGGAGCTCGCGGCCGGCCGTTCGCCGAGTGGGTGACGCTCGGCTACCAGATGCGGCCGGGCGAGTGGCAGGGCCCCGGCATCCTGATGTTCTTCCCGCCGGAGGGAGACCACTCGGTCTGGTTCTTCTGGAACGAGGCCGGCGAGTTCGACTCCTGGTACGTCAACCTCGAGGAGCACGTCGTCCGCTGGCACGACGAGCAGGTCTCCGGCATCGACGTCGTCGACCAGGACCTCGACGTGGTCGTCCATCCGGATCACAGCTGGGAGTGGAAGGACGAGGACGAGTTCACCGAGCGCCTCGCCATCCCCGAGCACTACTGGGTGCACGACGAGCAGGCGGTCCGGGCCGAAGGCCGGCGGGTCATCAAGATCGCCGAGGCCGGGGAGTTCCCCTTCGACGGCACCTGGACCGACTTCGTGCCCGACCCGGCCTGGGGCGTCCCGGCGCTCCCGGAGGGCTGGAACAGGCCGGTTCCGGCCTGATCACGGGCCGGTTGGTGGCCGCGGCCGTTCGTCTGGCAGAATGGTTGGCTGGTATTCGGCACGCGCGAGGCGCCCTCTAACCCCTCGCCGCGTGACCAGTCCATCGAGACATCGGTCCCCGCATCCCCACGCGGGTTTCGTCGGCTCAACCCACGTAGTCATTCAGGAGCGAAGAGAACCGTGGCCGTAAAGATCCGGC
>NZ_JBFAZH010000479.1:0-5593 GCF_040681735.1 Actinoplanes sp. NPDC051633
ACACCACGCTTTTCCCATCTCACGCGTTCGGCGTCGCGAAAGGTGGCTGAGCTACCACTTTGGTTCCGGCCGGCCGGCGGCCGGGCAAAGGGGGTGACCACCCGCCCTGGCCCGGCGTGTGGCTCGGGACCTGAGAGTGGTCGTACCCCTAGTCTTCGTCTTTTTTGTCCAGGTTTTCCAGCTCGGAGATGTCCCAGTCCAGGGACTGGCGGGCGAAGGCCTCCGGGTTGGCGAAGTCGTCGTCCGTCGGCAGGAGGTCGGGGTGGCCCCACAGGGCGTCGCGGCCCGCGATGCCCCGCTCCTCGGCCACCGCGGCCCACAGGGCCACCGCCTCGCGCAGGCGCCGCGGACGCAGCTCGAGCCCCACCAGCGCCGCGAACGTCTGCTCCGCCGGGCCACCGGCGGCCCGGCGCCGGCGGAAGGCCTCGCCCAGCGCCACCACCGACGGCAGGCGGTCGCCGGCGGCCGAGTCGACCACCTGGACCACCCAGCCCTCGATCAGCGCCAGCGCGGTCTCCAGGCGAGCCAGTGAAGCCTTCTGCTGCGGCGTGTCCTCCGGTGTGAAGATGCCCTCGAGCGCCATGGCCTGCATCGACTCGGGGTCGCTCGGGTCGACGCGGCTCATCGCCTCCTCGATCGCCTCGCGGTTGACCGTGATGCCGTTCGCGTAGGTCTCCACCGCGTTCAGCACGTGCGCACGGAGCCAGGGCACGTGCTGGAAGAGCCGCTGGTGCGCCGCCTCGCGCAGCGCCACATAGAGCCTGACCTGATCCTCCGGGACCTCGAGGCCCTCGCCGTAGGCGCGGATGTTGGCCGGGATCAGCGCCGCGGTGCCGGCCTTGCCGAGCGGCAGCCCGATGTCACCGGCCGACAGCACCTCCGCCGCCAGCTGGCCGAGCGCCTGGCCGAGCTGGCCACCGAAGAGCGCGCCGCCGAGCGTGGCGACCATCGACTGCATCGGGCCGAGCTGGGCGCGAGCCTCCTCGGGCACCAGGTCGCTCATCGCGCCGACCATCCGGCCCGCGATCGGGTCGCACAGCTTCTTCCACACCTCGAGGGTGTTGTAGATCCACTCGTTGCGGTTCCACGCCGTTGCGGTGTTGATGCCGCTGGGCAGCGCGGAGGCCGGGTCGAGCCAGAGGTCGGCGAGCCGCAGGGACTCCTCGATCTGGTTGCGCTCGACGATGGTCACCGCGGGGTCGCCGGCCGCCTGGAGCTGACTCGCCGCCACCTGGCGGGCGAGGTCCCAGTTGACCGGGCCGCTGTCGGCGCCGGCGAACATCTGCTGCAGCTGAGCCATGAACTGCTGCATCTGCTGCGGGTCGGAGGGATCGGGCGGCTGGGCGCCCGGCAGGGAGAAGCCGAACGGGATATCAGGCACGGGCCCAACGGTACGCGCGAAAACGCCTCGCGGTACCGATGGCGGTGTCAGCTCAGAGAGAACTCAGGGTGGGTGGCTAAGCTCACGCGCATGAGACGTCGTGGTGTCACGGTAATCCTCGGCGCCCTGATCACCGCACTGCTCGCCATCGGGGTCATGGCCGTGCCCATGCCCTACGTCGTGTTGAAGCCCGGGCCGACGGTCAACACGCTCGGTTCAGACAACGGCAAAGAAGTGATCCGGGTGACGAAGGCGACGACATCGGTGTCGAAAGGGCAGCTCAGGCTCACCACAGTGGGCGTGCAGAACGACGTCGAGCTGGTCTGGGCGATCCGCGGCTGGGTCAGCAACGAGCAGGCCGTCGTGCCGCGTGACGTGATCTACCCGCCCGACCAGAGCCAGAAAGAGGTCGAGGAGCAGAACCAGCAGGAGTTCCAGAGCTCGCAGAGCACCGCCGAGACGGCCGCGCTGCGCGAGCTCGGATACCCGGTTCAGACCTTTGTGGCGGCGGTCACCCCTAATGGTCCGTCCGCCGGCAAACTGGCCAAGGACGACATCATCACCTCGGTCGACAACCAGCCGGTGACCACCCCCGAGAAGCTGACCGAGCTGATCCGGGCCAAGCCCGCCGGCACCGACCACGTGATCGCCTACACCCGCGCCGGCAAGCCCGGCACGGTCGTCGTCAAGTCGGCGGACGACAAGGGCACGCCCCGGGTGGGCGTGCAGATCGACAAGAAGCAGCCGCACCCCTTCGACGTGGAGATCGACCTCGGCGAGATCGGTGGGCCGAGCGCCGGCCTGATGTTCACGCTCGGCATCATCGACAAGCTCAAGCCCGAGGATCTGACCGGCGGGAAGGTCATCGCGGGCACGGGCACCATCGACGACGAGGGCAACGTGGGACCGATCGGCGGCATCCCGCAGAAGCTGGTGGGCGCGCACGACGCCGGCGCCCAGATCTTCCTCGTACCCAAGGACAACTGCGCCGAGGCGCTGCGCAACGCCGTGCCGGGGCTGCCGATGGCGGAGGTCGCCACGGTGGACGACGCCCTGGCCGCCCTGAGCACCTTCACCTCCGGGGGCACGCCGAAACCGTGTTCCGTCGCTTGATAATCCCTATGGGAGCCTACGTTGGTCATGCGTAACAGTCCTCTACCGAGGATGAGCCGGCGCGGTCGCGTCACCGTCGGCGTCCTGGTCGGGGTCTTTCTCCTTTTCACACTGCTGGGCTGGGGCATCGACGCGTACACGGATCTGCTCTGGTTCCGTGAGGTCGACTACACGGACGTCTTCACCAGCGTCCTGCTGACCCGTGTGCTCCTGTTCCTCGCCGTCGGCGCCGCCATGGCGCTCATCGTGGCCGGGAACCTCTATCTCGCCTACCGGCTCCGGCCGCTGCTGCGCCCGCACTCCGCGGAGCAGGCCACCCTCGAGCGCTACCGGATGGTCATCACGCCCCGGCTGGGCACCTGGATCACCGTGCTCGGCGTGCTCATCGGCTTCTTCGCCGGGCTGAGCGCGCAGACCCGGTGGAAGGACTGGATGCTCTTCCAGAACGCCCAGCCCTTCGGCGCGAAGGACCCCGAGTTCGGTGTGGACGTCGGCTTCTTCGTCTTCGACTACCCGATCTACCGCTACCTGCTCGGCGTCGCCTTCACCGCGATCGTGCTGTCGGTGATCGGCGCGCTCGCCATGCACTACATCTACGGCGGGGTGCGGCTGCAGGGCGTCGGTGAGCGGATGACCGCTTCCGCGCGGGCCCACCTGACCACGTTGGTCGCGGTGTTCGTGCTGCTCAAGGCGGTGGCCTACTACCTGGACAAGCGAGGGCTGCTGCTCGAGCAGCACGTGTCACCGGGCCTCTACGGCGCCGGCTACACCGATGTCAACGCACTGCTGCCGGCCAAGGAGATCCTCATGTGGATCTCCATCGTGGTGGCGATCGCGATCGTCGTGTTCTCCAACGCGGTCATCCGCAACCTCGTCTGGCCCGGCATCTCGCTGGCCCTGCTGGCAATCTCGGCCGTGGCGATCGGCGGCATCTACCCGCTCGCCGTGCAGAACTTCACGGTGCAGCCCAGCCTCGCCGACAAGGAGGCGCCCTACATCCAGCGGTCGATCGACTCCACCAGGGCAGCCTTCGGCCTGGAAAGCACGATGATCCGGCCGTACCCGGCCTCCAACACGGTCGCCCCCGCCAACCTGAACACCAACGTCAGCGCGCAGAACGTCCGCCTGCTCGACCCGCAGCTCACCTCCGAGGCGTTCACGCAGTCGCAGCAGGTCCGCGGCTTCTACGACTTCGGCGCCAAGCTGGACGTCGACCGTTACTCGGTGAACAACAGCACGCGCGACTATGTGGTCGGCGTCCGCGAGATCAACGACGACGCGCTGACCACGCAGCAGAAGAACTGGCTCAACCGGCACACGGTCTTCACCCACGGGTACGGACTGGTCGCGGCGCCCGCCAACCAGGTGTGCTCGGGTCTGCCGTTCTTCGTCAGCGGCTTCCTGGGCGACCAGCAGACCAACTGCTCGGCGACCTCCGAGCAGATCAAGGTGGACCAGCCGCGGGTCTACTTCGGCGAGCAGTCCACCGAGTACGCGATCGTCGGGCAGACCGACGAGAACCGCAAGGTGGAGTTCGACCGGCCGCAGCCCAACGACAGCAACGCCGAAGAGCGCTACACGTACGAGGGCGAGGGCGGCGTGCCGATCGGCTCGTTCTTCCGCCGGCTCGTCTTCGCGATCAAGAACACCGAGAGCAACTTCCTGCTCTCCGACGCGGTCAACGACAACTCCCGGCTGATGTACGTGCGCGACCCGCGCTCCCGCGTGGAGAAGGTGGCGCCGTTCCTGACCATCGACGGCGACCCGTACCCGGCGGTCGTCGACGGGCGCATCAAGTGGATCCTCGACGGCTACACGACCAGCGCCTCCTACCCGTACTCGCAGCAGGTCAACCTGCAGCAGGAGACGCGCGACGAAACCACGAACCAAGGCACCTTCGCGCTCGCCCGCGACAACGTGAACTACATGCGCAACTCGGTCAAGGCGACCGTGGACGCGTACGACGGCACGGTCAAGCTGTACGAGTTCGACGACAAGGACCCGGTCCTCAAGGCGTGGAACAAGGCGTTCGGCGGTGACCTGATCCTGCCGAAGGCGGAGACGCCGGCGTCGCTGATCGCGCACTTCCGATACCCGGCCGACCTGTTCAAGGTCCAGCGCAACCTGCTGGCCCAGTTCCACGTGAAGACCGCCGGCGAGTACTTCTCCGGTCAGGACTTCTGGCAGGTGCCCAACACGCCGGACGCGCCGCAGCAGAACATCAAGCAGCCACCGTTCTATCTGAACGTGCAACTGCCCGGCCAGGACTCCACCAGGTTCCAGCTCACCTCGGCGGTGACGCCACGCAACCGCGACAACCTCGCGGCGCTGATCTCCGGGTCGTACGTCGGAAACCAGCCCCGGCTCGAGGTGTTCGAGCTGCCCGACCAGACGGCGATCCCCGGGCCCGTCCAGGTCCATCAACGCATGGCCAACAACGCGACGGTCCGGTCCGAGCTGACCCTGCTGTCCAACAGCAACCAGTCCCAGGTGCTCTACGGCAACCTGATCTCGCTGCCGGTCGGCGAGGGCATGCTCTACGTCGAACCGGTCTACGTGAAGGGCAGCCAGACCAACGCGGTTCCGCTGCTGCAGAAGGTCCTGATGTCCTACGGCGACGGCAGCACGTACGTGACGCTGGCGGACAACCTCAACCAGGGCCTCGAGGCGCTGATCGCCCAGGGCAAGGCGTCCGGCACCACCACCAACCCACCGCCCGGCAACAACAACCCGCCACCCACCAATCCGGGAACCGGCAACGGGCCGGCCCTGAGCGGAGCGCTGGCCGCCGCCGCGTCGGACGTCGACACCGCCATCACCGAGGTGAAGGCGGCCCAGCAGAGCGGCGACTTCGCCCGCTACGGCCGGGCGCTGCAGGCGCTCGACCAGGCGATGACGAAGTTCCAGGACGCGCAGCGGGCGGCCGGCCAAACGCCGTCCGCCAACCCGTCGGCAGCGCCGTCGGGCAGTGCGCCCGCGCCGAGCAATCCGGCGCCCACCCCTAGCGGGTGACGCGTTTCCCCTGGTCCGCCCCCATGTGGGGCGGACCACGGGGGGTCGTTTTGCAGCCGACTGCGGGCTTGCGCTACTGTTAACGAG
>NZ_JBFAZH010000480.1:0-5593 GCF_040681735.1 Actinoplanes sp. NPDC051633
CCACCAAGACGACCACGGCGACGGCGACGAAGGACCGCGACGCCGCGCCCACCACCGACAAGGTCACCACGGACCAGCCCGGCCCGGAAAAGACCGATGGCGAGACGCCTGCCGGCGATAAACCCGCAGGTGAGGAAGGCGGCCCGAGCGCGCCGCTGGCGGCCCCGGGCGGCCGGCCGGCCAAGAAGCCCTTGCCCACCGACCGCCCCCCGGGCGCGCCGCAAGACCCCTGGACGGCCTTCGCCACCACCTCCGAGCGCGCCCCCGGCCGCGTCCGCCGAGGCATGCGCCGGACCGGAGTAGCGCTCCGCCACGAGTACGCCCTGGTGATCCTCGGCAGCCTGCTCCTCGCCACGGCGCTCACCTGGCCGACCTTGCGCTACCCGCTGCACACCGTGCCGCAGGACCTCTACGATCCGGCCCGGCAGGCGTGGCAGATTGCCTGGTCCGGGCACATCCTCAAGTCGAATCCGGCGCAGCTCTGGCAGTCCAACGCCTTCTTCCCGGAGCGCTACAGCTTCGCCTTCGGGGACAGCCTGCTCGGCTACGCACCCTTCGGGATGCTCGGCAGCGGCCCCGAGATCGCGCTGCTGCGCTACAACATCCTCTTCGTGCTGGCGCACGCGTTGCTGGCGATCGGCGGCTACGCGTTGATCCGGCAGCTCGGCGCGGGCCGGACCGGCGCCGCCGTGGCCGCGGTCGCGTTCGCGTACGCGCCGTGGTGGCTCGCGCAGGCCGGACATCTCGACGTCGTGTCGGCGGGCGGCATCCCGCTCGCGCTGGCGATGCTGGCGCGCGGGCACGGCTGGTCGATGCGGCACGGGTTCCGGCACGGCCGCCGGCACGCCGGTTGGGCGGCGGCCGGCTGGCTGGTGGCGGCCTGGCAGCTCAGCCTCGGGTTCTCGCTGGGCGTGCCGTTCGCGTACCTCCTGGTGGGGATCTTGATCGCCCTCGCGATCGCGGTGCCGATCCGTCGGTGGCGAAAGCGTGATCAACGGCCCGTGCTGGGCTGGCGGCTGCTGACGGCCGACGTGCTGGGGACGCTGATCGTCGCCTTCCTCGGGCTGCTGATCGCGATCCCCTACCTCCGGTCACTGCGCAGCGGCCCGAGCCGGACGGAGATCGACTTCTTCTCGCCGCCGCTGCGCAGCCTGCTCATCGGGCCCGCCGAGTCACGGGTGTGGGGCGCCGCGCACGAGGGCCCGCGCTCGCTGCTGAGCTGGCCGGCCGAGATGACGCTGTTGCCCGGCTTCGTGCTGTACGCGCTGGCGCTCGCCGGCCTGGTCTTCTCGGTCTGGAAGCTCTGGCAGCGCCTGGTGCTCCTCGCCGCCCTGGCGGTGACCGTCATCCTGACGCTCGGCACGGGCTTCTTCGACGGCAAGTGGACCTATCTGCCGCTGTTCGGCCACTTCCCCGGTTCGTTCGGCGTGCGGATCCCGGGCCGCATGATGCTGTGGGTGACGCTGCTGCTGGCGATCCTGGCGGCCGGTGCGGTGGCCGACTTCGTGCGGCGCGCGGAGCATTGGGCGGCCCAGCGCATCCCGCCCTTCCCGGGGCCGTGGCTGCGGCTGGCCACCTTCGTGCCGCTGCTGCTGGTGCTGGTCGAGGTGGTCAACGCGACGCCGCATCCGGTGATGCCGGACCAGCCGGCCGCGATGCGCACGGTGACCAACCCGACGCTGGTGCTGCCGTCCGCGGCGGTCGGTGACCAGGTGGTGATGCTCTGGTCGACGACGCGGTTCCAGCCGATCGCCAACGGGTCCGGCGGGTTCGCGACGGCCCAGCAGCAGGAGCTGCGGCAGGCGGTGGCGGCCTTCCCCGACGCGACGAGCGTGGCCTACCTGCGGGAGACCGGCGTCGAGGCGGTGATCCTGCTGCGCGACCGGGTGGCCGGCACCGCCTGGGAGCGCTCCGGCGACGTCCCCGTCGAGTCCCTCGGCATCACCCGCGAGGACCTCGACGACAACACCGTCCTCTTCCGGCTCAAGCAGCAGTGATGGCGGTGTCGTTGTCGGCCTTGCGGTGGGGGCGGCCGACACCGAACCGCCGGCGGAAACCGTCGACCCACGGCGCGTCCGGCGCCGCGTCGAGGATCCCGCCGTCCGGGTCGTCGGCGTAGGACTGACGCACCACGTCCAGCTCCGGGCGCCAGATCTCCCGGATCACCAGCCCGCAGAGGACCGCCACGGTGATCAGCCGCAGACTGGAGGCCAGCACGAACGTGCCCTCCGGGATGACCGGTTTGCCGCCCGCACCGAGCAGTTCCGCGTAGAAGGCCGTGAAGTAGCCGAACTCGGCCACCGTCCACGCGATGATCGCGCCCCACTTGGGCCGGGCCAGCACGATCAGCGGCAGCAGCCAGAGCACGTACTGCTGTGACCACACCTTGCTGAAGATCAGGAAGGCGGCCACTACCAGGAACGCCACCGACGCCAGGCGGGGACGCCGCGGCGCGAGCAGGCACAGCAGGGCGATGCCGACGCAGCACAGCCCGAACAGGGCGTACGACAGCCAGTTGAGCACCCCGACGTGATCGCTGAGCCACTGGAACGGACCCTGGTCACCGGCCGTCCCGGTGTTCCACTTCGTGTCGAGGAACCGGCCGATGTACCAGAACGTGCCCCAGTCGACGGGGCGCTCGTCGTTCAGCCGGAAGAAGCGCAGCCAGCTGTCCCGGTACAGCACGAAGACCGGCAGGTTCACGGCGACCCAGATGCCGACCGCGCCGGCCATCGCGTAGCCCCACTCCAGGACCCGCCGGGAGCGCAGGGCGAGCATGAGCAGCGGCCCGAGGATGAACAGCGGCCACAGCTTGGCCGCACCGCCCAGGCCGAGCAGGATGCCGGCCACCAGCGGATGTCGCTTGGCCCACGCGTAGAGGCCGAACGCCGCGAGGCCGATGGCGAGGAAGTCCCAGTTCACCGTGGCGGTGATGAACAGGATCGGGGACACCGCGAAGATCGCGCCGTCCCAGGGTCGTCGTCGCCGCAACGCCAGGATCACGCCGGCGGTGGCGACCGCCAGCGCGCACAACACCAGCGCGTTGGCGTCGTAGAACCAGGTGCCCTGATTGATGGACTCGTACCGCTCGCCGAGCGCGTGCACCGGCAGCCCGATCGCACCCATGAAGTAGCCGGTGACCACCGGGTATTCGACCGCGTGGTCCTTGTACGGAACCTTGCCCTCGTTGAGGCCCTCGGCGTAGTACAGCGCCAGCACGTCGGTGTAGCAGAAGCGGGTGTACTGCACGTTGTTCTGCCAGTTGCCGTCGGCGCACGGTGACTTCTGCACCCAGTGCAGGGCCAGGGTCAGGCAGCACAGCGCCATCACGATGCGGGCCGCGGTCCAGAACTTGCCGGGCTTCTTCGACGGTGGGACCGCGTGTGAGCCGAGCGGACCGCCGATCGCCTGGGACAACCCGCGGACGAAAGTGTCCGACGAGGCCGCGGCTTCGGTGCGATCAGACTCGGTGCTCATGACTTGGCATCATGCCTCATCAACCCCGCAGATCATCACAGCCCTCGGCGCGGTCGAGGACAGTGGCGAGGACAGTGGCGAAGCCGGAAAACAGGCGCGCCACCGGTCCGCGGACGGACCGGTGGCGCGTGTCGACGATGCGGCTATTCGTCTAAGTTGTTCTGCCCGCCGCCCTGATCGGTGTCGTCACCGCCGTTGTCGGGCGGTTCAGGGAGCGGATTCTGCGGTTGGCCGTCGTTGTTGCCGGGTTGGCCGTTGTTGTTCCCCGGCTGCTGATTGCCCGGGTTGTTGTTGCCCGGCTGCTGGCCGTTGCCGGGGGTGTTGCCCGGGTTGGCGGGGTTGTTCTGGTCCGGGCAGATCAGGCCACCGAGGAGGCAGTTCGGGTCCGGCTGCACCGGATCGGGCAACTCGATGCCGTTGCCCTTCTTCGAGTCGTCACCGACCTTGACGTTCGGCAGGAAGTCGTCGTCCTTCGCGTTGATGGCCTCATTGGCCTCATCCATGAAGACCTTCCACACCTCACCGGGTGTGGAGCCGCCGGACATGTTCTCCTTCGTGCCGGGCTTGAAGATGGGCTGGAGCTCCATCGTCTTGTCCTTCTTGGCCTTCTCCCGGCCGATCCAGACCGACGCGGCGATGTGCCGGGTTGCGCCGATCCACCAGGCGTCACCGTTCCGGCCGCTCTTACCGTCCTGGAACTCCCAGGTGCCGGACTTGCCGATGGCGTCGCGGCCGCCCCGCAGGCTCTTCGAGTTCTTGCCCGGGATCTTTTGCAGGACGTGGTCGATCGCGGCGACGACGTCCGTGTTGAAGGCTTCCTTCGGCGTGACCTTCTCGTTGAAGAACGGCTTGAACTTGCCGGTCTCGTCGTCGCGCCGCTGCACCTTCGTGACGAAGTGCGCCTTGTTGTACTTGCCGTCGTTGGCCAGCGTGGCCATGCCGTTCGCGTGGTCCAGCGCGGTGATCGCGTACTGCCCGTACCCGATCTCGTTGCCGAAGGTCTTGAACTTGCTCTGGTCCTTGCTCAGGTCGACCCGGACGCCGTCGCCGTTGGTGATGTACTGGATGCCCGCCTTGTGCGCCGCCTTCGCGATCTCGGCCGGGCCGAGATCGTTGGCGAGCCAGTAGAACGGGAAGTTGTACGACTCGATCGTGGCCGTGTCCAGCGGGCAGGACTGCTTCGGGCACACCAGGTTCTTGCGGCCCGAGTTGTTGATCGTGCCGCCGCCGATCTTCTTCTGGGTCGAGTCCCACACCGTGTCGAAGCTGTAGCCGGCGCTCAGCGCGGCCAGCAGCGTGTAGACCTTGAACGACGAGCCCGGCGGCCGGCCACCGCCGGAGAAGGCGCCCTTGGAGTCGTAGTTCGGCCCCGCGTAGTCCCAGCCGACGCCGTCCGGCCCGCCGTAGTACGCGAGCACCCGGCCGTTCTCGGGGTCAACCGCGACCAGGGCGCTCTTGTACGACGCGTCGGCCTTCTTCAGCGGCGACTTCTCGCTCTTGCGCGACGCCGCGGCCACGGCCGCCTTCTGGACCTCCGGGTTGATCGTCGTGGTGATCCGAAGACCACCCTTCTTCTGCTCCTCGTCGGAGAGGCCCATCGCGCGGAGCTCTTGCTTGACGTACTTGACGATCTTTCCGGTCGCCCGGTCGTTGCCGCAGGAGGTCCGGCAGGCATCGGGGTCGAACTTCATGACCTTGGGGTACTTCGTCGGCCGCTGGGCGGCCGACAGCCAGCCCTTCTCGACCATGTTGTTGAGGGTGTAGTCCCACCGGGTCCTGGCGTCCGCCGGGTTGTTGCCCGGGTCGTAGCCCTTGTGCGTCTTGGACGGCTCGGGCTGCTTGATCACCGCGGCGATGACCGCAGCCTCCGCGGCGGTGATCGCGCCCTTCTGGCCATGAACGAGACACACGTGGGTTGACCTCAATGATGTAATAATTCAATGAATGTGGGTCAAGCGCGAGTTGCACATTACATCCACCTTCAATACCTAAAGCACGAATTACTTTTAAAGATACGTCTCGTTTCTTTTCTCTCCATGGGCGTTGTGTCCCACTTTTAGTCATATCTTTCAATGTTTCATTATCTTGATTTTCGTCTATATATTTTGTAGTATTA
>NZ_JBFAZH010000481.1:0-5578 GCF_040681735.1 Actinoplanes sp. NPDC051633
CCTCCGTCCCGCCTGCCGCTGCGTCCGTCCCGCCTGCCGCCACGCCCGGCACGCCGGTTGCGGCCTCGTCTCCTGTCGCGCCGGGCACGCCGGCCGCGGCCTCAACTTCCGTTGCGCCGGAGACGCCGGCCGCGACCACGTCATCCGTCGCGCCGGCGGCGTCGGTTGCGGCCTCCGAGTCGGCGGCGTCAGTCCGGCCATCCGCCGCGCCGGACGCTTCGGCGTCCGCGCCGGCTCCGGCAGCCGAGGGTGTGGTGATTCCATTGCGGCGGCGGTGGATGCGGCCCGTGCTCACCATCGCAGCCGCGTTGGTGCTGGTGGCGGCGGTGACCACCGGAGTGGTGGCCACCAACCGGGAACGCCCGACCGCCACCATCGAGCTCGCCGGCGCGACCGGCGCCCCCGCGGCCCACGGCCGCATCCAGGTCATCGAGCGGGACGCCGGCTGGCGGCTGGTCCTCGACGTCCAGGGCCTGGCACCCGCCGGGCCGGGCACCTACTACCAGGGCTGGGCGATCAAGGGCGACGAGTATGTGCCGCTCGGCACCTTCCACATGCACAAGGCCGGCCAGGTCGAGCTGTGGTCGGGCGTGCCGCTGCGCCAGTTCCGCAGGATCGAGGTGACCAGCCAGCGCGTCGGCGCGGGCCAGGACCCGGGCACGGTCGTGCTGGCCGGAGGAATGTAGACCCTGCGGCGGGCCGCCGGCTGGCGGTGCGGAGGCGGCGGGCGCCTCAGCGGGCAGCGCGGACGCGGCGGGCGCCTCAGGTGGGAGTGCGGACGCGGCGGGCGCCTCAGCGGGCAGTGCGGACGCGGCGGGTGGTGATGCGGACCGGTGCGCCCTCGGACGGGCGCAGCGTGATGTCGCTCTTGTAAGCCGGCACCTGCGCCGGGCTGTCGAAGTCGAACTCGCGCACGAGCCCGGCCAGCACGATCGCCCCCTCGAGCATCGAGAAGTGCTGCCCGATGCACGCCCGCGGCCCGCCCCCGAACGGATGCCACGCATATCGGTGGCGGGACTTCTCGAGCGCCGGCGCGAACCGCGACGGATCGAACGTCTCCGGCGACGGCCAGAAGTCCGGGTGCCGGTGTGTGATCCAGGGCGCGGTGATCACATCGGACCCGCCGGTGATCAGATATCCGCCGAGCTCGTCGTCGGCGACCGACCGCCGGCCGATCAAGGGCGCCGACGGGTAGAGCCGCATCGTCTCCTTCAGCGTCATCATCGTGTATTCGAGCCCCGCCGCCTGCGCGGCCGTGGGCACTCCGCCGACCGCCTCCGCCTCGGCGCGCAACTGCTCCTGCACCTCGGGGTGACGACCCAGCAGATGCAGCGCGTAGGTCAGCGCGGTGGCCGTCGTCTCGTGCCCGGCCAGCAGGAACACCAGCACCTGTTCGCGGATCTCCGCGTCGCTCAGCGGTGCGCCGTCGTTCCGCGTGTCCACCAGCATGCCCAGCATGTCCTGGTCGCCCGCGCCGTTCGCCCGGCGGCCCGCGATGATCCGGTCACACACCCCGAAGAGCTCACGCTGCCCTTGCACGATGGTCCGATGCGACGGCAGCGGCCACGCCCGCGGGAACCGCACCGCCGCCAGCGCGCGGATCCGCACGGCGTGGCTCAGCGGGTCGAACCACCGCCGCACCACTGGCAGCGCGTGCTCGGCGTCCTCGCCGAAGAGCACCCGGCACACGATGCGCAGGGTCAACTCGGTCATTGCGTCGTGCATGTCGCGGATCTCGGCCGGGTTCTCGTGCCACTCCCGCACCAGCGTCTGGGTCTCGTCGCCCATGGTGGTCGCGTACCCGGCCACCCGGCGCTGGGTGAACAGCGGCTGCAGGAACCGCTTCTGCCGGGTCCACAGGTCGTCCTGGCTGGTCAGCAGGCCGTCGCCGATCGCCGCGCGTACCTCGCCGTAGTTGATGTTGTCCTTGCGGTAGTTCGCCGCGTTCCCGGCCAGGATCCGGTGCGTCGCCTCGGGGTGGAAGGTGAAGGTCAGCTCGCGGCGCAGGCCGGGCGGGCCGAGCCGCAGGCGAACCACGTCACCGTGCTCGGAAAACAGCCGCTCCAGCAGGGGCAGCACGCCTTTGCGGAGATCGGGAACCGAGCCGAGCAGGAAGGAACCGGGCGCCACGGGCGGTCTGGGCATACATCCGTGGTATCAGGTCACGGCCGTGCGGCGAAAGGGATAAGCGGAACACAGACATGCCACAGAAGACACACAGCCGCAGCTGGCTCACTTCTCCACGAACACCGCCGCGGTCCGCGGCGGGACGGTGAGCCCACCCGTCGCCCGGTCGAAGGACGCCGTCCGCACCAGCGGATCGGCCGACCGCCGCAACACGGGGTGCAGCCCCACCCAGCGGCCACGCAGCGCCGGCACGGTCTGCGTGGCCGCCGCCGGCGTGGCGTTGAACACCACGGTCACCGACGACCACCGCCGGTCGAGGCCGCGGCCGTCCAGCCGCATCGTGATGACACCGGGGGTCTCGCCGGTGCCGGCCAGCGGGAAGTTGAGCCGCCGCTGCACCGCGGCGAGCGTCGGCAGCCCGAAGACCGGTGACGACCGCCGGACCCGCAGCAGCTCCTGGTAGCGGGCGTCGGAGAGGTTGATCGCCGAGCAGTCCGGCACCAGCGCCGGGTCGGCGAGCAGCGGCCGGGCGTACGGCCACTTGTCCGCGTTGTCGGCGGCGGGCGGCAACCCGCGGCCGAACCCGTTGCCCGCCCGGCAGTCCCACGAGATCTCGTTGAACCAGTCGCCGGAGTTGAACGAGTTGCGGTCCAGCGACTTCGACCGCAGCCGCTCGCTGCCCGCGGTCACGAAGCCGGTGCCCTGCCCCAGCGCCGTGGTGGCCAGTGCGACGGTCTGCATCCGCGACCGATCGGCGGCCGGCGTGTCCTGCGGCAGCTTGAAGGCGAACGCGTCGTACAGGATCTCGTTGTCGTGCGCGTCCACATAGGTGACCGCTTCGCCGGGCGCCGCGGTGTAACCCGCCGGGGAGCCGTTGTAGTCCACCTGAGCGCCGGTGACAACCGCCCCGGAGGTGCTGGTGAACCGGTAGCCGGCCAGGTTGCCGCTGAGCCCCGTCTTGATCTGGTCGTGGTAGAGCAGCAGCCGCGCCCGCTGCTGCTGGGCGGTCCCGTTCACCGCGTCGCCGTTCGGGTCGGTGAAGAGCCCGGACGCGAAGCCCTGGATCCGCGGGTTCCCGTCGAAGGGTCCGCCGCCCCGGACCGCGTCGCGCAGCCGGTCGTTGAACGTCCCGATCCCCGTACCGGCCATGTTCGCCTGCGTGGCCTGCACGAACCGGGCGTTGCCGGCCACCTCGCCGAAGTCCCAGCCCTCGCCGTAGAGCATGATGCCGCGCCCGTCGACACCGTCGCGAGCCGGCGTGAGCCGGTCGAGGGCGGCCCGGACGGCCAGCATGTTCGCCTTCGGGTGGTGGCCCATCAGGTCGAACCGGAAACCGTCCACCTTGTACGCCCTGGCCCAGGTGACCACCGAGTCGACGACCAGCTTGCCCATCATCGCGTTCTCCGGCGCGGTGTTGGCGCAGCAGGTGGAGTTCGCGACCGTGCCGTCGGCGAGCAACCGGTGGTAGTAGCCCGGCACGACCTGGTCGAGCACGCTCTTGGGATCGGTGCCGGCCGCGGAGGTGTGGTTGTAGACGACGTCCATGACCACGCGCAGTCCGGCCTTGTTGACCCCGGCCACCATCCGCCGGAACTCCCTGGTGCGCGCCGAGCCGTCCGGCCGCACCGCATAGCCGCCCTCGGGTGTCGTGTAGTGCAGCGGGTCGTACCCCCAGTTGTAACCGTCGGTGGCCGCCACCTCGGCCACGCACTGCTGTTGCCGGTCCGAGTCCGGTGGCAGCGACGGCAGGTCGCACGGCGGTTGTTGCTGGTCGGCCCGGCGTTCCGGGATGGTCGCGAAGTCGAACGCGGGCAGCAGGTGCAGGTGCGTCACGCCGCTGCCGGCCAGCGACCGCAGGTGGCGCATCCCCGCCGTGCCCGGGCGGGTGAACGCCGCGTACGTGCCCCGCTCGGCGGCCGGGACCGTGCCGTCGGCGATCGAGAAGTCCCGCACCGACAGCTCGGAGATCTGCGCCTTCGCCGGCGGCACCGCGGGCGGTTTGCGCAACCCGGCCCAGCCGCGCGGGGCGAGCGCGGGATCGGTCAGGTCGGTGATCTGACTGCGGGTCGAGTCGGCCGCCAGTGCCACCGAGTACGGGTCGGTCACCGATGCGGTGACCACCCGGCCCGCCACAGGCTGCCAGGCGGTCACCCGGAACCTGTAGAACCGGCCCGCCCAGTCGCGCGGCCCGGTCACCGACCACACGCCGGTCCGGTCGTCGCGCCGCATGGGAACGACCGTCTCGCCCAGCTCGAGTGCCACGGTGCGTGCGGTCGGCGCCCACACCGACAGCGTCGGCCGTCCGTGGTCGAACACCGGCCCGAGCTGTGCGCGGGTGGCGGCGGCGTAGACGTCGTCGAGCGCCCCGGCGAGCTGCACGCCGGTCGCGGACAGCAGCTTCCCGGCCGCGTCCCGCTCGGTGACGACGACCTGCCCGCGGAGGATGTCGGCCACCGAGGCCCGCCGTGGCAGGTGCAGGGAGTCGTACTGTGCGAGGTGCGGATACTTGGCGCGCTGCGCCTCAGTGAGCCCGTCGGGGTCGGCCGTCAGCCGGATGCTGCGGAAGTCGCCCGCCAGCTCACCGTCGGCGACGGTGATCCCGCCGCCCGGCGCGTACACCAGGTCGTAGATCCTGCCGTCCGTGCCGTCGCCGGCCGGCCAGGCGATCGACCCGCGGTCCATCCACACGGCCTGCGACTCGCTCAGGTCGACACCCGCTCCGCCGCCGCTCTCCCGCACCACCGGCAGCAGGCGGGGAGACACTCCGGCCAGCAACCACGCCTCGCGGCCGCCGTCGGCGAAGTCGAGCCGCTGGTCGTCGGGCAGGTCCTTGGTGTCGCCGTTGTGGACGATGTAGCTCAACGCGGTCGCGCCCGCGGCGAGCGGCACCCGGAAGAACACGCCGAAGGCGTCGGTGCCGGCCGGCTGCAGCGGCGCGGCCCAGTCGGTCGGGTTCGCCGCGCCGTCCCAGACGTGCAGCCCCCAGCCCTCGTAGTCGCCGTCGGCCCGGCGGTAATGAAGGACGACGTCGTCGGGCTCCTCGACCGGCGGCGGCGAGGTCGAGATCTCCGGGTCGCCCTGCCGCAGCCAGATCTCCGGCGTGCGCGACGGGTCCACGAAGCGGTCCGCGGCCACGTCCTTGTTGCCGTCCCCATCCACCACCAGGAACCCCATGTTCCGGGCGCCCGGGGTGAGCTTCACCCAGGCGAAGCGGCCGAACGCATCCTCGCCGGCGAAGGGCTGGCCCTGCGGAAACGGCGTCTGCATGGCCGGATCCACATCGCCCCACGGGTACAGGTTCCAGTCGTCGTAGCCGCCGGCCGGCCGCTGGTAGTGCACCACCATGTAGTCGGGGGCGGCGTCGGGCGCGGGGGCGGGCGCGGGGGGGTCGAACAGTGCCGCGGTCAGCCGGGGGAACGGGGCGAAGAGGCGGGGCAGAGGAACAGACAAA
>NZ_JBFAZH010000482.1:0-5571 GCF_040681735.1 Actinoplanes sp. NPDC051633
AGCCGCGCATCCCGCCCCCGCAAAGCCCGCTGGCCTACCACTCTCGCCTGCGCCCGCGGGCCGAGACCGGAAGTGGTAGCCCAGCCGCGCATCCCGCCCCCGCAAAGCCCGCTGCGCTACCACTTTCGCTCGCGCTCGCGGGCCGAGACCGAAAGTGGTAGCTCAGCCACGCGTTTCGGTCCCGCCACGGTGGGTGGGCTACCACTCCCGGATGGCCCGGCGGTTGGGCAGAGGGGTGACCACCGACTGGCCGGCGTGTGGGGGCGGGACTTTTCGAGTGGTCGTACCCCACGGGTTAGGAAGTTGGGCCCTGGCGGCGGAGTTCGTCGACCTTGGACATGGCGGTGCGGAGGTCGGTCAGCCATTCGTCGGTGTGCTGGCCGACCAGCTTGACGCACCAGGCGAGGGCGTCCGAGCGGGAGCGGGCCACGCCGGCGTCGACCAGGGTGTCGAGGATCTGCCGTTCGGGCTGGCGCAGGCGGGTCATCACCGGGGCGGCCAGGTGGGTGAAGAGCTCGTTGGTGTCGCCGCAGCGGATGCCCCACGCGACCTTGCGCTGATAGCGGTGCTCGGCCTGGCGGGCGACCCGGATGCGGTCGTCGCGGGTGTCCTCGCGGAACTGGTTGATGCGGCCGGCCTGGGCGGCGGCGCGGTCGGCGTCGGTGGCATCGGCGGCCAGCTCGGGCTGGGCCAGGCGACCCCAGATGATGATCTCGTCGCGGTCGATGACGACCTCGGGCGGCTCGGTGAACCAGCCGTCCGGCGTCGCCCCGGTGATCCAGGCCGCCGCGTCGTCGGCGGGCGGCGGCTCGTTGCGTGCCCCGGCGGGGGCGGAGTGTCGGAAGCGCATGATTACATGATTACACCGTTACAGACGTTGCAACCAGCGCGCTTGTTCGCTGACAGCGAACGCCCGTCCGCTCACAGCCATCGACGCACGCTTGAGCGGTAGTCGGCGTAGGCGGTTCCGAAGCGTTCGGTCAGATAGCGCTCCTCGGGCGCGATCACGAGCAACCGGATCGCGGCGACCGCGAACGGCAGGAGCACCAGCACCCACCACGACCCGATCAGCAGCCCGGCGCCGAGGGACGCGACGGCCAGGCCGGTGTACATCGGGTTGCGTGAGATCCGGTAGCCGCCCGAGGTCACCAGGGCGGCGACCGCGTGGTGCGGGACGATGGTGGTGCGGTGCCGGACCACGCCCACCACGCCCGAGACGACCAGGGCGAGGCCGCCCGCCAGGAGCAGCGCGCCCAGCACGGCGGTGGCCGGCCGCCCGCCGATCGGAGCCGGGACGAACCGGTGCAGCAGCGCGCCGGCGGCGAGCGCGACGCCGAAATACAGCGGCGGCGGGATGAAGATCACCCGGGCGCCGGCCGGATCGGCCGGACCCGGCGTTTCGCGCGGGCGCGCGGACGCCGCCGCCTCCCCCACCCCGGCACTGGGTGGGCTCGAATGTAGGCCCTCGGTATGACGGTTCGCGCTCATCGTCCACAGCCTCTCGCGGCAAGTTGAGTAGAGTATTGCTCTATCCATTAGAGGACTACGCTACGCAGGTGGCTGTCAAGAGGCGATACGAGTCCACGCATCGGCAGGACCAGGCGCGGCAGACCCGCCGCGCGATCCTCGACGCCGCCGCCGAGCTCTTCGTCGACCCGGGCTATGCGGCCACCCCACTGACCGCGGTGGCCGCTCGCGCCGGCGTCGCCGTGCAGACGCTCTACAAGGTCTTCGGCAGCAAGAAGGCGCTGCTCTCGGCCCTGGTCGACGTGACCATCGCGGGCGATGACGACCCGGTGCCGCTCCCCGCCCGCGGCTTCGTGGAGGCCGTCCAGGCCGAGGGCGACCTCCGCGCCAAGCTGGAGCGGTTCGCCGTCCACCTGACCGAGGTGCACGCCCGCCAGGCCCGGGTGATGACCGCGCTCGCCGGCGCCGCCACCGCCGACCCCGAGGCCGCCGCGATCTGGCGCAAGAACGTCGAGGACCGCCGCCGTGGCATGACGATGTTCGCCGGCCACCTGGTCGCGAGCGGCTTGGTGACCAAGCCCGTCGAAGCGGTCGCCGACGTGTTGTGGCTGGCCATGGACATCCGCAACTACGACTGGCTGGTCCGGGAGCGCGGCTGGTCGGCCGCGGAGTTCAGGCGGTGGTACGTGACGTCGGTCGCCGGTGCCCTAGAGGACGAAGGAGTCCGTCCATAGCTGACGGGACCGGCCGGACAGGGCATCCATCAGGCCCACCGCCTGGCTGTCGGTCAACGCGGCCACGAAGTCGATCACCGCACGGCCGCGCGCCCGGCCGACCCGGTCCGGCGTACCCTCCGGCAGCTCCGCCTCGGCGAGCTCCACCAGGTCGCGGATGCGGCTGGGCAGGCGGTCCACCTCGTCGGGGTCGGTGAGCCAGGCCAGCAGGGCCTCCACCAGCGAAGCGAGCAGGCGGGCCTGGCCGCGCTGGTGCAGCGCCAGGTCGGGGCGGGTGAGCACGAAGCGGTTCTGGATCAGCTTCAGCACCTGCACCTCGTGCCACTGCGGCCGGGCCAGCAGCACGTGCCCGGACCGCACGGCCGGCTGGCCGGTGACCTCGATCGAGTCGACCAGCCGCTTGGTCCAGGTGGCCGAGAAGGCGGCGACCTTCGCCTCCGCCTCCAGCGAACCGTCGAAGGGCTCCGCCAGCAGGCCGTCCACGAGCTCGGCCCGGACCTGCTCGACCGCCAGGGCGAAGGCGTCGTCGTCGGCGATCCATCCATCCTTGCGGTGCAGTTGTTGCCGCAGGGACTCGATCGCGCCGCCCGGCCGGCGCTGCCACGCGGTGAGCTCGGCGGCGACCGCACCGGGCTGCAGCACACCGACCCGGTGCACATCCTCGAGGTCATGGATCGCGTACGCGATGTCATCCGCCGTGTCCATCACCGACGCCTCGACGGTCTGCTGCCACTCCGCCACCCGCCCGGCGAACGGCGCCCGCGCCTGCACCATGTCGTCGACCTCGGTCGTATACGCCCCGAACTTCAGCGACCCGCCGTCCGGATCGTCGGGCGGCGCCGCGGCCCCGCGCGGGGCCGGGTCGAGGTAACGCGGATGCGGCGACGGGTGCGATCGCCGGGTCCACGGATACTTCAGGATCGCCGCCCGGGTGGCCGCCGTGAGGTTGAGGCCGATGGTCGCCTCGCCGCGGATCTCGGTGCTGGTCACGATGCGGTAGGACTGCGCGTTGCCCTCGAACCCGTCCCGCAGCCGCAGTCGTTGCCGCGCCAGGTGGTCGAGCACCCGTTCGCCGAGATGCCCGAACGGCGGGTGCCCGAGGTCGTGCGCGAGCGCCGCCGCCTCGACCACATCGGGGTCGCAGCCGCCGAGCTTGTCCAGCAGGTCGGCGTGGCCCCGGGAGATCCGCTCGGCGATGGCCCGGCCGACCTGGGCGACCTTGAGGCTGTGGGTGAGCCGGTTGTGCACCAGCAGACCGGCGCCGCCCGGGCTGATCACCTGGGTCACACCACCCAGCCGGGCGAAGAACGGACTTCCGACGATCCGGTCGCGGTCGACCCGGAACGGGCTCAGCGCGAGGTCCCCCGGCGCGACCAGGCTGTCGCCGAACATGCGCTCGGCCCGCGGATCATCCATGCCTGCAGACGTTACCGGCGTCACGTTCTCCAGAAGTGGCTGAGACAGCCGGTGGCAGAAACGTGAGCGGGCCCGTCAGACTTGGCGGATGGCAAACAGGAGACGGACCGGCGCGCTGGTGGCCCTGGGGGTCGGCGCTGCGCTGGCCTGGGTGGCGAAAGATCTTCCGAAGCAGTTCGGCGGGCGGGCCAAGGGCAGCCGCCTGGCCCGGATGGAGCGGTCGCCCCAGTTCTCCGACGGGAGGTTCCACAACTCGGTGCCGGCCAGTCAGGTCACCGTCGCCTCCATGCCGCGGATCATCGCCGCGTCCCTGACGGGCCGCGAGAGCCGCCATCCGCATGCGCCGGTCCCGCTGGTGCGGCCGCCGGCGACGGACGCGGCCGGGCTTTCGGTCATCTGGTACGGACACTCGTCGGCGATGGTCGAGATCGAGGGCCGCCGGGTGCTGCTCGACCCGGTGTGGAGCGAGCGCTGCTCACCGTCGCGGCTGACCGGCCCACGCCGGCTCCACCAGCCTCCGGTGGCGCTGCGCGAGCTGCCGCCGCTGGACGCGATCGTGATCTCCCACGACCACTACGACCACCTGGACATGGAGTCGATCCAGAACCTGGTGGACCTGCAGGCGGCGCCGTTCCTGGTGCCGCTGGGCGTCGGCGCGCACCTCGAGAGCTGGGGTGTGCCGCCGACCCGGATCGTCGAGCTCGACTGGGACGAGCGGGTCAGCGTCGCCGGTCTCGAGTTCGTGGCGACGCCGGCCCGGCACTTCTCCGGCCGCGGCACCTCCCGCGACGGCACGCTGTGGTCGTCGTGGGTGATCGCGGGCCCGGAGCGCAAGGTGTTCTACTCCGGCGACACCGGCTACTTCCCCGGTTTCAAGACCATCGGCGAGGAGTACGGGCCGTTCGACGTCACCCTGGTGCAGATCGGGGCGTACGGGGACGCGTGGCCGGACATCCACATGGTGCCGGAGGACGGCGTCGCCACCCACGTCGACGTGCAGGGCGGCCTGATGGTCCCGGTGCACTGGTGCACCTTCAACCTGGCCCTGCACGACTGGTCCGAGCCGGCCGACCGGGTCTGGGCCGAGGCCAAGGCCCGGGACGTCCGCCTGGCCGTTCCGCGCCCCGGCGAGCGTGTCGACGTCGACGCGCCCCCGCCGGTCGACGGCTGGTGGCAGTCGATCGCCTGAGCGCCCGCGGGCTCAGCTCCAGGCGTCCGACATCTCCGGCTGGTGGTTCAGGGCGGAGACGTCCCGGGGCGCCTGCGCCTGGGTCGCGGAGAAGCCCAGCTCGGCGCCGATCTGCTGCCAGCGCTCGAAGAGGACCTGGTCGGTCAGTACGTCCTTGATGTCCTGGTGCGAGGCGCGCAGCTCATCCACTGCCGCCTCGTACCGCTCCACCCTTTTGTGCAGGTCGGCACCCTCGTGAACAGTCATGTCCTCAGGCTAGCCAGAAACGAACCATTCTCGACTTCATATCGAAAAAGGTGACACGCCCACTTTCGGGTAGACCCATCCCCATTGCTGTGACGTGTGCTGTGTAGCGGCGGCGGGACCGGAGTCACCGCCGCCGCGCGTACTTCCTCAGGCGGCCAGCTTGTCGGCGATCTTCACGATGCGCTCCGCCATGTGGTCCAGCGCCGCGAACTGCACGTCGGTCAGCGGCGCGTCGTTGCCGCCACCGGTGACGTGCGAGACGCCGTAGGGGTTGCCGTCCGCGAACTTCGACGGGTCGGTGTAGCCGGGCGCGACGACGACGCCGCCGAAGTGGTAGATCGTGTTGTACAGGGCCAGGAGGGTGCTCTCCTGGCCGCCGTGCTCGGTCATCGTGGCGGTGAAGCCGGCGTACGCCTTGTCGGCCAGCAGGCCCTGCCCCCACTGCGTACTCTTGTATGATTGTTTGTGCTACGGTTAGCTGTATAATTTGATTTTTGTTTCTTTGGATTAGGGAATAAT
>NZ_JBFAZH010000483.1:0-5566 GCF_040681735.1 Actinoplanes sp. NPDC051633
GCGGGCGGGTTGGTCGGGCTGCGCCGGCTGGTCTACGAGCGCGGCAACGGCCGGCTGCTGATGTTGATGGGGCTCGGGCTGGTCGGCGCCACCGTCGGCGCCGCGGTGGGGCTGCAGGACGTCACGCCGATCGCGCGGCTGGTGCAGGAGCCGTCGGTGCTGGTGGTCCGGCGGGATTCGCCGTACGGGTCGCTGGACCAACTCATCGAGGGGTGGCGGGCCGACCCGGCCGGGGTGAAGGTCGGCGGCGGCTCGTCGGTGGGCGGCCCCGACCACTTGGCCACGATGCTGGTCGCGGCCGCGGTGGGTCTGTCGCCGTCGCGGGTGGCGTATCAGCGGCACGACGGCGGCGGCGACCTGCTGGCGGCGATCCTGGGGCGCGAGGTGGGTTTCGCGATGTCGGGGCTCAGCGAGTACGCCGATCAGATCGCGTCGGGGCAGCTGCGGGCGCTGGCGGTGACTTCGGAGAGTCCGATGCCGCAGGTGCCGGCCCCGACCGTACGCGACGCCGGTTTCGACGTGGTCTTCAACAACTGGCGCGGCCTCGTGGCGCCGCCGGGCTTGTCCCCTGCCACCGTGTCGGCGATGCACTCGTTCGTGTCATCGCTCGCCTCCTCACCGGCATGGGCGAGCGCGCGGGCGCGATTCGGCTGGACCGACGCCTACCTGTCGGGCGAGCCGTTCGCGGCCTTCCTCGCCGCGGAGGGCGAACGAGTCTCCGGCGTGCTCCAACGTCTGGGATTGAGAACGTAGAGATATTTACGCTAGGCAATCGAATGATAACCTTCCGTTATGTCGGAGCGGGTGTACGTCGACGTGCCGAGGGAGTTCCTGTCGCTGGTCGACGAGCTGGACCTGACCCTCGCCGGGCCGACCCGCGGTGCGCTGACCGACATCGCGGCCTCCATCGGCGTGGCCGGGGGCGCGCTCGGCGCCACCGCGGACGTCGTCACCGTGCTGATAGGACGCTCGGAGGTCGCTCGACTGGCGCGGCGCTTGTGGTCGCGCACGCCCAAGAGCGGTGAACAGCGCAAGATCGTGCTCGAGGTGCGGCAGGGCTCCGACCGGCTCGACGTCTCCTTCCAGGTGAGCGGGCCGGGTACCGAGCAGGCACAGGAGGTCTTCGTACGCGGCTTCGCCGCCGCCTTCTCGGCGATGCTGGAGAAACACGACGATGATCGATAGCTATCGCGGTCTCGCGGAGAAGATCAAGACGCGCGACCGGCTGAAGCTGCGGGTGGAGGAGAACAGAACCCTCGCCAACCAGCGGATCCGGAAGCTGAACGAGACCATCAGAGCGCTCGGCACCGTCACGATCAACGCCTCTCAGCGCGGCATCGTCGATCGGCTCGAAATCGCCGCGGCCGAAGAGTCCGCCCGAACTGACGCCCTGCACCGTCAGTTGCAAGCCATGGAGGCCGACATCATCGAAGGGATGCAACACCTCCTCGCCGCGGCACTGCAGCGGGAAGAGAATGCGCGCCAACAGCTGGCGGCGATCCGCGCCGGCCTGGACGATCTGGGCAGACGCCTGCAGTCGACGAACGACACCCTCGTGAGCCACGGCGGGCGGCTGGACGACCTCGGGAGACGGCTCCAGACGACGAACGACACGGTCAAGAGCTACGGCGGGCGGCTCGACGGTCTCGACGGCCGGCTCAACGGTGTCGGGGACACCGTCAACTACCTGATTCGCGTGGTCAATCCGCTGCGCAAGGTCATGGCGGAGAACACCGCGGCGGTGCAGAACATCCGCGCGTCGAATGCGTCCGCGGCCCGCGTTCTGCCCGCTCGAGTGATCGAGGCCGGCGGGGCGGACGAGCTGCCGCCGGCCGAGGAGGCCGCCACCCTGCCGGACAAGCTCATCGCGGTCATGTTCGCCTCGAATCCCAAAGACGAGAAGCCGGTGCCCCTCGACGTCGAGATGAACGAGATCCAGAACCAGCTGGCCGCCAGCCAGCTCGGGCACCTGGTTCAGTTCGAGATCTGCCCGGCCACCCGGGTCACGGATCTCTTCGACCGCCTCAATCGCTTCTCACCGCGGCTCGTGCACTTCAGCGGTCACGGAACACAGGACGGCATCGTCCTGTCCACACCGAAGAACCTTCCGAATCCGGTCGCCCCGCGCGACCTGATCGGCGTCATCCGCGCGACGCTGGAGGTGCCGCCGGTCATCCTCTTCAATATCTGCGATTCCGCCGACTTCGCGCGGCAGGCCGCCGAGCACGCCGAGGTGGCGATCGGCATGGCCGGCAAGATCGCGGACACCGCCGCACGCACCTTCACGGTCCGGTTCTACGGCGGAATCGCCTCCGGCAAATCCGTGCAGGCGTCCTTCGCCCAGGCCGTCGAGGCGCTGCGCGCCGGCGGATTCCCCGACGCCGGCTACCCGCAGTTGTACTTCCGCCCGGATGTCGACCCGGCGCGTATCTGGCTGGTGCGCCCGTCGAAGTGATCACCGTAGGACACTCGGTGGATGAGAAACGACCGCCGACTCTTCTCGGCCCGGCGCACCCTGATCGCGCTCGCCGCCGGGATCGCGTCCGGTGTGGTTGCCGCCGTCCTCGGTGCTTCGTGGGCGCCGACGCTGGGCTGGACCATCGGGTCGGGTGTGCTGCTCGGCCGGGTGTGGCGGCTGAGCTGGCCGCTGGGCCCGGCCGACACGAAAGGGCTGGCCGAGGCGGAGGGCAGCGCGATCTCCATGGACGGCTATCTGCTGCTGGCGGCGGTCGCGAGCCTGGCGGTGGTCGGCTGGGTCGTGGCGACCGGCGCGACGGGAGCCGTCGAGGTTTTGCTGGCGGTCGCCTCGGTGATCCTGTCGTGGGCGCTGGTGAACACTACGCCTTCAAGTACGCGCGGCTGTACTACGTCGACGAGGACGGCGGCATCGACTTCAACCAGCAGGCTCCGCCGTCGTACAGCGACTTCGCGTACATGGCCTTCACAATCGGCGCGTCGTTCGCGGTCTCGGACAACAACGTCCGGAGCACGGCGGTCCGCAAGGCCGTCCTGGGTCACGCCCTTCTCTCGTACGCCTTCGGCACGATCATCATCGCGGTGGCCATCAACCTGGTGACGAACCTCAAATAACTCACAGCGCCTTGTAGTACCGGACCAGGGGCAACGCCGTGAAGCCGGCCGCCTCGTAGGCGCGGCGGGCCGGCTCGTGGCCGGGGTCGCCGCCCGTCACGACACCCGCGATCCGAGCGCCGGACGCCCGCATCCGCTCCTCGGAGTAGTCCATCAACGCCGTGCCGATGCCCTCCCGTTGACGGGTGGGGTCGACCGCGATCATCTCGATGTCGGCGCTGCTCCCGTCGGCGCTGAAGATGATCGTCACGAAGCCGACCGGCTCGCCGTCGTCGACCGCGACCCACGTAGTGCCGGCGTGGTCGCGGCAGCTCCGGGCGACGTCGCGAGCCTGCGAATCGAGCCAGTCCGGGTAGACGCGCCGATAGATCTCCGCGCCGAGCACCTTCTCGAAGGACTCGAAGACGGGCGCCCACGCCCGCACCGAGAACTCGGCGATCTTGTCGACGTCGGCATTGTCCAGCGCCCTGATCGTGACTGCCACGAGGTTGAGCCTAGGCGGACACCACTAGAAAGATCCGGTTCGCAGCTCTCCGTCCGGCGCGTAATTCGCGATCAATGCGCCCTTGGGCGTGACCTCGCCTTTCAAGAGCTTCAACCCGGAGGGTACGGCTCCGTCAGCGAACAACCGCCTCCCCGACCCGACGAGCACCGGGAAGATGAACAGCTGGTACTCGTCGACGAGGTTGTGACGCATCAGCGTCTGCACCAGATTCGCGCTGCCGTGCACCTGCAGCTCGGGCCCGTCCTGCGCCTTGAGCGCCGCGATTCCCTCGGGCACATCACCCTCGATCAGATGCGAATGCTGCCATTCCAACGTCGGCTTGCCGCGCGAGGCGACATGTTTGGTCGCGTCGTTGAGCGGCTTGCCGCCGGCCTCCTCGGGCGCGTTGGGCCAGAATCCGGCGAAGATGTCGTAGGTCTTGCGGCCCAGAACGAGATCGAACGGCCGGCTCATGGTCTCGTCCATGCGCTGCGAAATGGCGTCGTCCCAGTGCGGGAACGCCCACCCGCCGTACGCGAACTCCCCGCTCTTGTCCTCGTCGGGCGCGCCGGGCGCCTGGTGCACACCGTCCAGCGTCAGGAATGCGGTAACCAAAAGCTTTCTCATCGCAGCACCTCGTCAATCTGGCCCAAGGCCATCGTCATACCTTCGACCATGCCCAGAGCCGCCATCTGCTCCAGCGACTCCAGAGAGGCGAAGGTCGAGACGGATGTCATCCGGGTACGGTCACCGACCGCCTCGAGGGTCACGACCGCATGCGTCGGCGGAATGGCGTTTGAGGGTTCCCCGTTCCGGTCGGCGAACCCGTCGTCGAACTCCAGCCGGTGCGGCGCCTCAATGGCGGTGAACGTCCACCAGCCGGGCGCCTTGGTGCCGTCCGGCCCGGTCATGTGATAGCGGCAGATGCCACCGACCACGAACTCGTGCTTGGTGAAGGTGGCCGGCCAGCCCGGCGGACCCCACCACCGCTCGAGTTGGCGAGGGTCCTCCCACACCTGCCAGACCCGCTCGACGCCGGCATCGAACTCGGCGACAAAGGTCAGCGTCAGCGCGTCGGCGTCCTTTTGTGCATCGATCACGGGCATGTCGTCACTCCTCGGCCAGGATTCGTTCGATGGCGGCGGCGCGGTGCCGCCAGAGCTCTTCGTAGGCGTCGAGCAGGCGGGCGGCTTTGCGTACGCCGGCCAGCTCGCCGTGCACGACCTGCTCGCGCCCGCGGCGCACTTTGGTGACGAGCGCGGCGCGCTCGAGAACCGCAACATGCTTCTGCACGGCGGCGAAGCTCATCGGATAGTGCCGGGCAAGCGCCGAGACGGACTCCTCGGCATCGATCACCCGCCGGACGATGTCGCGCCGGGTGCCATCCGCGAGGGCGTGAAACACCAGGTCGAGCTCACCTACAACCATGTGGTTGTACGTTAGCGGCGCCGCCCCGCTTCCGCAACCGATCAGATCGAAGATCCTTCTTCTTGCTCTCGAACTTGGGCTCGAACGCCACCACAATGCCGTCCTCGTCGACCTTGATGGTGATGGTGCCGACCAGGCTCAGATAGCCGGTGCCATCGATGTGGCCCTGGATGTTGCCGATCTCCCGGATGACGGTGAACTCGGTGCGCTTGGGCGCCTCGAAGCTGAGGAAGATCTGGTAGATCTCGAACTTCGCCGCCGGCGCCAACTTCAGGCCTTGCGGATCTTGACGGCACAGGTCCCGTCGGCGCAGGCTTTGAGGTTCTCGCCGTCCGCGGGAGCGGGCGAGGCCGATGTCCGGGACGGGCCAAGCAGAGCTGGAGGCCCTATCCGATGGTGCCCCCGGTAGGAATCGAACCTACGACACACGGTTTAGGAAACCGTTGCTCTATCCCCTGAGCTACGAGGGCGTGCCCCCACACTTTACCTACCAGCTCAAATGCAAAGCTCCCGGGCGTCCCCATCCCCTCCGGGAGCACTCCTGACCTTGAACGTCCCGCTCCG
>NZ_JBFAZH010000484.1:0-5560 GCF_040681735.1 Actinoplanes sp. NPDC051633
GCCCAACTCTTCCTGGCGCTGTTCACGATCCGCCCGGCCCCGGGTCCGGCGCCGGCGCCGGCCGGCTGATCGTTGATCAACTGTCCACCCAGGACCGGGTGATTTGTCCCAGCCCGGGACACAGGTCGGTGATCATCCGGACACAATCGCTTCCCGGCGCGGCCTCCGGCGCGGCATCATTGCGGGCATGGGGGCTGGGGCCGGCGGCTGGCATTGGAACGACGCGTGGATTTTCGTGTCCGCGGTCATCGCCGAGCGCCTCGAGCGCGACCGTGCCCTGCACGCCGCCCTGCCCGTGGTCGGCGCGACGCTGGCGGATCTTCTGGCCGCGGCCGACTTCCTGCACCACAGCGTGCCGAGCCGCGCCGAGCTCGAGGATTCGGTGCGGCGGCTGGCCGGCGCGGGCCTGCTGACCATCGACGACGACATGGTCGAGGTGGCCCCGGCGGGTGAGCAGCTGTGGCGTACGCGCCCCTTCAGTGGCCTGTCGTCGGCAGTGGTGACTTTGCAGACCCAGCTGAATCGATCCAGCACTCCGGGCGACCACGAGTGGACCTTGGACGAGGCCACCTACAACGCCGCCGTCCGCGAATACTCCATGCGCCTGGCCGACGGCCGCTGACGCCGGGGAGACGTCAGCGGACCGGGTTGCCGGAGGTGCGCAGGGCGGTCTTGACCTCGCCGATGCTCAAGTCTCCGAAGTGGAAGACGCTGGCCGCCAGGACCGCGTCGGCGCCCGCCTCGACGGCCGGCGGGAAGTGGTCCACCGTGCCCGCACCGCCGCTCGCGATCACCGGGATGTCCACCACCGCGCGGACCGCGCGGATCAGGTCGAGGTCGAATCCCGCCTTCGTGCCGTCGGCGTCCATCGAGTTGAGCAGGATCTCGCCGGCGCCCAGCTCGGCCACCCGCGCCGCCCACTCGATCGCGTCGAGGCCCGCGCTGCGCCGGCCGCCGTGCGTGGTGACCTCCCAGCCACTGGCCGTCCCCGGCGCGCGGCGCACGTCCAGCGACAGCACGAGCACCTGATTGCCGAAACGTGCCGCGATCTCCGCGATCAGCTCGGGACGGTGGATCGCCGCGGTGTTCACGCCGACCTTGTCGGCACCCGCCCGGAGCAGCACGTCGACGTTGTCCACCGAGCGGACGCCGCCGCCCACCGTCAGCGGGATGAACACCGACTCCGCGGTGCGCCGCACCACGTCCAGCATCGTGCCCCGGTCGTCCGACGACGCGGTCACGTCGAGGAAGGTCAGCTCGTCGGCGCCCGCCGCGTCGTAGGCGGCGGCCAGCTCGACCGGATCGCCGGCGTCGCGCAGGTCGACGAAGTTCACGCCCTTGACGACGCGGCCCGCGTCGACGTCCAGGCAGGGGATCACCCGCACCGCGACGGTCACGTCCCGACCTCCGCTTCCACTTCCACCTCGACCAGCATCGACGGCTCCAGCAGCCCGGCCACGATCACCAGCGTCGCCACCGGCCGCACGTCCGCGAACAGCTCGCCATGCACCCGGGCGACCGGGTCGGCGTGAACCCGGTCGGTGACGAACATCCGGGTACGGACCACGTCCGACCGCTCCGCGCCAAGCCCTACCAGGGCGTTCAGGGCGATCTCGAAGGCCGCCCGCGCCTGGCCGGCGGCGGTGTCGCCGGGAGCGGTGGTGCCGGCCGAGATGACGCGGTTGCCGGAGCGGATCGCCCGCCGGTATCCGTAGAGGTCCTCCCACGGCCCCTTCATGCCGCCGCCAGCGCGTCCAGCGCCTCGCGCACGGTGAACGCGCCCGCGTAGAGCGACTTCCCGGCGATCACGCCCTCGACGCCGACCGGCTCGAGGGTGGCCAGCGCGCGCAGGTCGTCCAGGGTGGACACTCCCCCGCTGGCGATGATCGGGCGGTCGGTCCGGGCGCACACCTCGCGCAGCAGGTCGAGGTTCGGCCCGCGCATCATGCCGTCCTTGGTGATGTCGGTGACCACATACCGCGCCGCGCCGGCCTTGTCGAGCCGCTCCAGCACGTCGTACAGGTCGCCGCCGTCACGGGTCCAGCCACGGGCGGAGAGGGTACGCCCGCGCACGTCCAGCCCTATCGCGACCCGCTCGCCGTACTCGGCCACCACCCGGTCGCACCACTGCGGGTCCTCGAGGGCGGCGGTGCCGATGTTGACCCGGGCCGCACCGGTCGCGAGGGCGCGGGTCAGCGACTCGTCGTCGCGGATGCCGCCGGAGAGCTCCACCTTGACGTCGAGCCGCCCGACGACGTCGGCGAGCAGCGCGGCGTTGGACCCGCGGCCGAACGCGGCGTCCAGGTCGACCAGATGCACCCACTGCGCACCGTCGTTCTGCCAGGCCAGCGCCGCCTCGAGCGGGTCGCCGTACGCGGTCTCCGACCCCGCGGCGCCCTGCACCAGGCGGACGGCCTGGCCGTCGGCCACATCAACGGCGGGCAGCAGCTCGAGCGTCACTTTTCTCTCCAACGAGGTGGTCAGCGGCGGCCGAGGATGACGGCCGTCAGGGCGGGCAGGACGAGCAGGATCACGGCGATCAGCAGCAGGCGCAAACCGATCTCGGGCACCAGGAACCAGACGGCGGACGCGGCGACCAGCGGCACCACGATCAGCCCGGTCTTCTCGGCGCGGGTGAACCGGTGAACCGTCCCGGTGCGGCCGCGGCGGGGTGGCCGCAGCTTACGGATCATGGTGCGGCGACGCTCCCGGCGGGCCACCGTGCGGGCCCGCGCCGCCTTCTCGCGTTCCAGCACGGCGAGACGTTCGGCGCGCCGCCGCGCGCGTTCCTTGGCCACGGCTCAGAGCCCGTTGACCCAGTTACGCAGTAGCGCGTACCCGGCATCGCCGGATTTCTCCGGATGGAACTGGGTGGCCCACAGCGACCCGAGCTCGACCGCGGCCACGAACGGCTCGTCGTGCTCGGCGGTCGTGACCCGGGCCTCGCGCAACGCGTCGAGATCGGAGGCCGCGTACGAGTGGACGAAGTAGAAACGCGCGTCCTGGACGCCGGCCATCAGCCGCGATGAAGGGGGCACCGAAACCGTGTTCCACCCCATGTGCGGGATGCGCGTCGCCGACAGTCGCGTCACCGCACCGGGCAGCAGGCCCAGGCCCTTGGTCTCGACGCCGTGCTCCACACCCGAGTCGAAGAGGATCTGCATGCCGACGCAGATGCCCAGCACCGGACGGCCGGCCGCGACCCGCGACGCGATCACCGGCCCCGCGCCCAGGTCCTCGATGCCGGCCATGCACGCCGCATAGGCGCCCACGCCCGGCACCACGAGACCGTCCGCGTCGGCCGCGGCGGACAGATCGCTGGTCACGGTGACGTCGGCGCCGGTCCGGGCCACCGCCCGCTCGGCCGACCGCAGGTTGCCCGAGCCGTAGTCGAGCACCACCACCGAGGGGGCCATCAGCTGTCCCCCGGCAACATCCAGGCGACGCCGCCGGCCGCGGCCAGCACCGCCAGCGCGGCGACCAGCCCGATGCTGAACTTCGTGGCGCCCTGCTTGACCAGCGACACCACGCCGCCGACCAGGATCCCGGCCAGCGCGAACAGTGCGACGGCCATCAGAGCACGCCCTTGGTGGAGGGCAGCGACCCTGCGGCCCGCGGGTCGATCTCGACGGCCTCGCGCAGCGCCCGGGAGAACGCCTTGAACTGCGCCTCGACCACGTGGTGGGCGTCCGCCTTGCCGCCGTCACGCGCCGCCCGCAGCACGCTGACGTGCAGGGTGAGCCGGGCGGCCAGCCCGAACGACTCGAAGATGTGCCGGGTCATGCTGGTCGGGTAGACCGGCCCGATGTACGGCGCGAGCTCCGGCTCGTCGTGCACCACGTACGGCCGGCCCGACAGATCGACCGCCGCCCGGCACAGCACCTCGTCCATCGGGATCGTGGCCGAGCCGTACCGCCGGATGCCCGCCTTGTCGCCCAGCGCCCGCGCGAACGCCTCGCCCAGCGCCAGCGCCGTGTCCTCCATCGTGTGGTGCGCGTCGATCTCGAGGTCACCCTCGGTGCGCACGGTGAGGTCGAACAGCCCGTGCCTGGCCAGCTGGTTGAGCATGTGGTCGTAGAAGCCGACGCCGGTGGACAGGTCACCCTTGCCGGTGCCGTCGAGGTCGATCTCGACGAGCACCTTGGTCTCGTTGGTGACGCGCTCGATGCGCGCGGTGCGGCTCACTTGTCCTCCAAAGCGGCAAGGAAGGCATCGGTTTCGGACGGCGTCCCGGCGGTCACGCGCAGCCAGGCCGGCAGGCCCACGTCACGCACCAGCACCCCATTGTCCAGCATGTGCTGCCAGGCGATCCGCTGGTCACCGCCGACCTCGAAGAGCACGAAGTTGGCGTCGCTGTCGGCCACCCGCAGGCCGCGCTCGCGCAGCGTCGCGACGATCCGGTCACGCTGCTCCTTGATCGCGTCGACCGTGACGAGCAGAGCGTCACGGTGGGCCAGCGCGGCGCGGGCGGCGGCCTGGGTGAGCGAGGACAGGTGGTACGGCAACCGCACCAGCTGCACCGCGTCGACCACCTCGGGGTGCGCGGCCAGGTAGCCGAGCCGGCCGCCGGCGAACCCGAACGCCTTGCTCATCGTGCGCGTCACGACGAGCCGCTTGTGGGCCGGCAGCAGCGCGAGCGCGGTCGGGGTGCCGGGCCGGGCGAACTCCGCGTACGCCTCGTCGACCACGACCATGCCGCGGGACGCGGACAGGACGGCATCGATCACCGAGGGGTCGAGCGCGGTGCCGGTCGGGTTGTTCGGCGAGCAGAGGAAGACGACGTCCGGCTGGTGCTGCTCGACGTAGGCCACCGCCGCGCCGGGCGTCAGGCCGAAGTCGGGATCGCGCAGCGCACCGATCCAGGCCGTGCCCGTCCCGGCCGCGAGGAGCGGGTGCATCGAGTACGACGGGCCGAACCCCATCGCCGTGCGCCCCGGCCCGGCGAAGGCCTGCAGCAGCTGCTGCTGCACCTCGTTGGACCCGTTCGCCGCCCACACCTGCGCGGTGCCCAGCCCGTGCCCGAGGTAGGCGGCGAGATCGGCGCGCAGTGCGACGGCATCGCGGTCGGGATAGCGGTTGAGGTCGCGCAGCTCGGCCTGCACGGCCTTGCCGATGGCGTCGGCCACCGGCTCGGGCACCGAGTACGAGTTCTCGTTGGTGTTCAGCCGCACCGGCACGTCGAGCTGCGGCGCGCCGTACGGGCTCTTGCCCCGGAGATCGTCACGCAACGGCAGATCGGTCACGGCTGGAACCTCGCCGTCACGGCCTGCCCGTGCGCCGGCAGGTCCTCCGCGTTGGCCAGCGCCACCACGTGCCGCGCGACGTCGCGCAGGGCCGCCTCGTCGTAGTCCACCACGTGGATCCCGCGCAGGAACGACTGCACTGACAGCCCGGACGAGTGCCGCGCGCAGCCGGCGGTGGGCAGCACGTGGTTGGACCCGGCCGCATAGTCACCCAGCGACACCGGGCTGAACGCGCCGACGAAGATCGCCCCGGCATTCCGCACCCGCATGGCCAGCGACCGTGCGTCGCGGGTCTGGATCTCGAGGTGCTCCGCGGC
>NZ_JBFAZH010000485.1:0-5555 GCF_040681735.1 Actinoplanes sp. NPDC051633
GCAAGGTCAGCAGCCTCACCTCGGTGGCCGGCTCGAGCGACGGCATCGAGCTCGGCCCCGGCCTCACGACGGTCACCAAGATGGTCGAGGCGGGTGGCACCAACACCTTCAACTGGCTCTACAACGCGTATTACCGCAAGCTCGAACGCGAGCTGGTGAACGCCGCCACCGCCGATCTGTTCGCCAAGCGGATCACGGCGGCGCAGTGGGTCGACGAATGCCAGAAGGCCGCCGACTCGATCGCGAAGGACTCGTCCGTCAAGAAGTTCAAGCGGGTCTGAGGTGCGTGGCAAGCGGCTGTTCATCGCCACGTTCCTGATACCGCCGCTGCTGCTCTACGGCGTCTTCGTGGTGTCGCCGTACGTGCAGGCCTTTCAGATCTCCGGCACCGACTGGAGCGGCCTGTCCCCCGACTTCGACTTCGTCGGGCTGGACAACTTCAGCCGGCTGATCGGCGACGGCACCTTCTGGAACGCGCTGCGGCACAACGCGATCCTGCTCGTGCTCCTCCCGGTGGTGACGATCCTGCTCGGCCTGTTCTTCGCGTCGATGATCAGCGTCGGCGGCCGGACGGATCGGGCCGGCGTGCACGGCGTACGCGGCGCCGGCTTCTACCGCATCGTCTACTTCTTCCCGCAGGTGCTGTCCGTGGCGATCGTGGGCGTGCTGTGGAAGGAGATGTTCGCCCCGAACAGCGGCCTGATCAACGGCCTGCTCCGCGCGATCGGCCTGGACGGGCTGGCGAAGCCGTGGCTGGGCGACCCACGGTTCTCGTTCTGGTGCCTCGCGATCGTGCTGTTGTGGAGCAACGTCGGCTTCTACGTCGTGCTGTTCAGCGCGGCGATGCAGTCCGTTCCGCGCGACATCTACGAGGCCGCCCTGCTGGACGGCGCCAACCGGGGGGCCACGCTGTTCCGGATCACCATTCCGCTGCTCTGGGACAGCATCCAGGTGGCCTGGGTGTACCTGGCGATCCTCGCGATCGACGCCTTCGCGGTGGCGCAGATCGTGACCAACGGCGGTCCGGGCTATTCGTCGGATGTGGTGGGTCTGCGGCTCTACAAGACGGCGTTCAACGACTCGCAGTTCGGCTACGCCTCGGCCATGGGCGTGGCGATGTTCCTGCTCACCCTGTCGGTCGCGGCGGTGTTCCTGCGGGTGACGCGGCGCGAGCGGGTGGAACTGTGACGGCCACGCTGGAGAAGGCGGCGCCGGAGAGGGCGCCGGCGGCGGCGCGTACCCGCCGGGTTGCGGGTTTCTCCGTGCTGTCGCACGGCTTCTTGATCGGCTGGGCGGTGCTCACCACCGTGCCGCTGTTGTGGGCCATGGTGAGCTCGCTGAAGAGCGACACCGAGATCCTCTCCGACCCGTGGGGGCTGCCCTCTTCGCTGCGGTGGGACAACTTCGCGCGGGCCTGGAGCGACGCGCACATCGGGCGCTATTTCCTGAACAGCGCGATCGTGGTGACCGGCGCGCTGATCCTGACGATGCTGCTCGGCGCGATGGCCGCCTACGTGCTGGCGCGCTACCGGTTCCGCGGCAACCGGTTCGTCTATTACGCGTTCGTCGGCGGCATGATGTTCCCGGTCTTCCTGGCGCTCGTGCCGCTGTTCTTCGTGGTGCGCAACCTGGGCCTGCTCGGCACCCTGCCCGGGCTGATCCTGGTGTACGCGGCCTATTCGCTGCCGTTCACGGTGTTCTTCCTGACCGCGTTCTACCGCACCCTTCCGTCGTCGGTGGCGGAAGCGGCGATGGTCGACGGGTGCGGGCACTACGGGCTGTTCTTCCGGGTGATGCTGCCGATGGCCCGGCCCGGCCTGGTGAGCGTCGCCATCTTCAACTTCCTGTTCCAGTGGAACCAGTACGTGCTGCCGATCGTGCTGATGCAGGGCGAGGGCGCGGAGAAACGATGGGTGCTGGCGCAGGGCCTGACGGCGCTGGCGGTGAACGAGGGCTATCAGGGCGACTACGGGGCCCTGTTCGCCGGCATGACGATCGCGATGCTGCCGGTGCTGATCGGATACGTCGCCTTCCACCGCCAGGTGCAGAGCGGCCTGGCCGCCGGCCAGATGCGCTGACCGCCGGCCGGTCGCTCGCGGAGTCCGTGGTGCAGCCGCGTCCGCCCGCCTCAATCACGTAGATGCCGGCCAGTCACGCCAGTCGTGCGTCAGGCGGGCAGCCATGCCGGCGTGGGCGAAGCTTGCGGTGTTGCCGCCGCCCGCGCATGCGGGGTCGCCGGCCAACAGTGGTAGCCCAGAAGGCAATTCGGCCTCCGGAAAGCCCGCTCACCTACCACTTTTCGCTTGCCGAGCGAGGCAGCCATGCCGGCCCGGGCGGACTCGGGGCCGGTGACGCCGCTCGCGCGTGGGCCCGGCAGAAGTGGTAGCCCACAGGGCTATCCGGGCCCGCGATGAGCCGGTGAGCTACCACTTTGGGTGCAGAGCCGGGGTGGTGACCGGAGAGTGGTAGCCCACGAGGCTGTCCGGGCTCCCGATGGGCCGCTGGGCTACCACTTTCGGCGCCGGCCGCGGCTGCGGCTCGGAAGTGGCGATTCTTCGGCGATCTTGCCGATGTCTTCGGGGTGCGGGGCGTGACAGGATCGGGGCGTGGAGACCTCGTGGACCATGGCTGTGGGTCGGGATGACTTTTCGCGCGTGACGGTCGTCGAAGCGGCCGTGCCCGAACCCGGCGACGGGGAGGCGCTGCTCCGGGTGGACCGGGTCGGTGTCACCGCCAACAACATCACCTATGCGGTGCTCGGTGCGGCGCTGAAGTATTGGGAGTTCTTCCCGCTCGCCGACCGCTCGCTGGGGGTGCCGCCCATGTGGGGGTTCGGCGACGTGGTCGCGACCAACGCGGCCGGGGTCGAGATCGGGCAGCGGCTCTACGGGTACTACCCGGCCGGCTCCCATCTCGTGGTGCGGCCCGACCGGGTCGACGCGCAGGGGTTCCGGGATGCCAGCGCGCACCGGGCGCAGTTGCCCTCGCCCTACAACGCTTATCGCCTGACCACCGGCGATGCGGCCTACGACGCCGGCCAGGAAGACCTGCTGATCCTCTTCCGGCCGCTGTTCTTCACCTCCTGGATGCTCGCCGACCTGCTCGCCGACCAGAGCTTCTACGGCGCCGAGACGCTGGTGCTGTCGTCGGCGTCCAGCAAGACCGCCTACGCGACGGCCGTCGAGATCGACGGCCCGCGCCTGGTGGGTCTGACCTCGCCCTCGAACCTCGAGTTCACCCGCGGCCTCGGCTGCTATGACGAGGTGCTGACCTACGACGAGATCGCTTCGCTCGACCCGGCACCCACGGCGTATCTCGACTTCTCCGGGCGGTCCGAGGTGCGCGCCGCGCTGCGCGAGCACCTCGGCGACCGGCTGGTGCGCGACGTGGCGATCGGGCTGACCTCGCAGTCGCCGAACGCGATGAGCGCCGGGGAGGTGTTCTTCGCGCCGGACCAGATGCGGAAACGGACGAAGGACTGGGGACGGGACGTCCTGGACGCGCGGTTCAGCGAGGCTTGGCGGCGGTTCTCGGGCACCGCGTCGGGCTGGGTCGACGTGGCCCTCGGGCAGGGCAGCGAGGGATTGCGGGAGGCGTGGCTGGATGTGCTGAGCGGGCGTACGCCGGCGCGCACGGCCCACGTCGTCGAGCTGTAGGGCCTGCACCCGTTTTGCTGCGGGCGGGCACCCGTGCTGATGACCGGGGATCCGCAGACTTCTCGGTGTGACAGTGATCAACAGCTGGAGCGTGACCGACCAGCCGCCGAGCCGCATCGACGTGGCGCGCGAGCTGGTCGCGGTGTGGGCCGAGCACTTCCGGCGCTCGTACCGCCTGATCCGCGGCGCCTGACCTTACTCGCTGATCCGTCCTAGGCCGTTGCCGCGCGGAGGGCAGCGGTGGCCGCGGCGACGATCAAGATCGCAGCCGGGGGTACGAGGGCCGCGCCGAGGAACCGCACCCGCAGGTGCATCACCACCGCACCGGCCATCAGCAGCGCGACGCCCGCGGCTGCCGCGACGCCGAGCCACGCCCACCACAGCCCGGCGACGAGACCTGCGGCGGCGAGTGCCTCGGGGACTCCGACGGCGGTCCACAGCCGCTCGCTGACGTTGAGGCGGTCGCGCAGCTCCAGCGAATCCTTTCCGGGGTTGATCTTCTTGACGGCCGACTGGGCCATCACGGCGGCGAGCAGGGTTGACAGGATGGCGGTGATGACGAACATGGCTGGCCTTTCGCTACAGTCATGGTGAAGTGAGGTGAGCATGACTGTACCGAAAGAGCGGCGTCCGTACCATGCCCCGCGGCGGGCGGAGCAGGCCGCGGCCACCCGCGACGCGATCATCTCGGCCGCGTCGGAGCTGTTTGCGCAGCGTGGGTATGCCGCGACGACGATGGCGGCCATCGCCGAAGCGGCACAGGTCACACCCAAGTCGGTCTACTCGCTGGCGGAGAAACCCCGGCTGCTGCTGCTCGCCGTGGACCGGGCGATCGTCGGGGATGACGAGCCGGTCGCCCTGCTCGACCGCCCCGAGATGCGCGACCTGATGGCGGCCGGCGACGCCCGGGCGCAGATCCGGCTCGCCGCCCGGATCGGCGCGCGGACGCTCGTCCGGCTCTACCCGCTCTATCGGGCGTTCGAGCACGCCGCGGCGACCGACCCGGCGCTGCACGAGTCGTGGCGCGAATACCAGAGTCAGCGGCGCGCCGACACCGCGAAGGTGGTCCGGGCGGTTGCCGACGCCGGCGGCCTGCGGCCCGGCCTGTCCGTCGAGCGCGCCACCGACACGCTGTGGACGCTGCTCGGCTGGCACGCGGTCGCCCTGCTGGTCGAGGAGCGCGGCTGGGACGAGGAACAGGTCGGCGAATGGATGGAAGAGGTCCTTGAAGCCCTTCTCGGTCCCGTTCCCTGAGCCCAGGCTCGCACTCAGGCGCCCATGCCGCGGGCCATCGCCCGGCGCAGCGGCGGCGTCGCCGCGGTGACCCGCAGCATGGTGCGGAAGCCGAGGCGTCCGGCCCGGGTCGCCGAACCGGCGCGCTTGGCGTTGCGCAGTGACCGCCGCACCGCCGCGAAGCCGTAGTCGAGCATCTCCCGCTCGTACTCAGCGACCGTCTCCACCAGCGACCCACCCGCGGCCAGGCGGCGGCGCAGCAGGTCGGCATCGCGCAGCGCGGTGTTGGCGCCGATGCCGGCCATCGGGGTCATGTTGTGGATGGCGTCGCCGAGCAGGGTGACGCGGCCGGTCGGCCAGGGGTCGACCGGGATCGCGCTCTTCACGTGGATCGCGTTGACGGTCGCCGGGTCGCTGCCCGCGATCAGCTTGTCGAACATCGGGGACCAGCCGGCGAGCCGCGACCCGACCAGGGTCTGCAGCGCCGGGCCGTCCCAGGAGGCGACGTCGGCCGGGAACCGCCCGGCCGCGTCGGAGAATCCCCAGAGCACGTAGCCGGGCTCGGGCGGCGCCGGCTGCCACGGCGCGGTGAAGAGCGAGCCGGGTCCGCGCGGGATCACCATGGTTACCTGCGAGGTCAGCACCGGTGGGAGGCCGTCCAGCGGG
>NZ_JBFAZH010000486.1:0-5555 GCF_040681735.1 Actinoplanes sp. NPDC051633
GACGGGTAGAACGGGCTGAACCAGATGGCGTCCACACCCAGGTCGCGCAGGTGTCCGAGGCGGGCACGGATGCCCGCGAGGTCACCGATGCCGTCGCCGTCCGCGTCCGCGAACGACCGCGGATAGACCTGGTAGATGGCCGCCGACCGCCACCACTGTTCTCCTGCCACCCGTTCTCCGGCCACCCGTTCTCCTACCATCCGCTGTTGTCCGGGCCGCGGCTGACCTGGAATCCGGAGTTGTTGACCAGGCCGGGTCCGCCGTTGCCGGTCACCGTCACGTAGCTGAAGGTGCCGCTGCCCGGAGCGTTGAACTCCAGGCCGGCGGTTCCGGTGCCGTTGAAGGCCACCCGGTCGAAGGTGAGGGTGCCCACCGAGACCTGCCAGCTCGCCAGGAAGCCCTGGTAAGAGCTGTCGTTGACCTGCAGGTCGCGGAACACGATCGGTGCGGTGATCGGGTTGGCCGGCGCGTAGACCCAGAGGGCGCCGATCGCGCTGCCCCAGTCGAGGCTGTACGAGCCGGTGCGGGTCAGCGTGTTGCGCTGCACGATCGTGGTGCCGCCGAACGGGAACGGGTCGTGCCAGCTCGAGATCGTGATCCCGGATCCCTGGAAGACGATGTCCGTGATCAGGTTGTCCTCGATCCGGTTGTCCACGCCGCCGTAGATCGCGGCGCCGTTCGCTAGGATCGGCAAACTCAGCGTGTTGTACGCGAGAACCGAGTCGCGCACCGTCCCGGCGCCGGTCCAGGACCACAGGGCCAGCCCGTCGTCTCCGGTGTTGCGGGTGGTGCTCTGCTCCACGCGTACGTTGCCGGTGTTGCCGTTGATGTTGGCGCCGTCCGCCATGGTGTTGCGGATCCGCAGGCCGACCGCGTAGAGCCCGGAGGCCGCCTTCACCCAGAGGCCGACCTTGGCGTGGTTGGTGGCCACGTTGCGGATCAGCGATCCGGTGCCGAACTCGCCCTCGAGCGCCGCGTCGGAGTTGGCGCAGCAGTCCGGGTCGCGGGTGGTCACGTCGCCGTCGATGGTGAAGTCGCCGATCTGCGTGTTGCCGCCGGTGACGTAGATGCCGCCGCGCCGGTTCTGCCCGGCCAGGACGGTGTGCCAGATCCCCGCGCCGCGCACGTCGATGCCGGCCACGTTGACCAGGCCGCTGAGCACGAACCGGCCGGCCGGGATCCACAGCCCCTTGCTGCTGCTCGACTGCGCCGCGGAGACGGCGGCGCGGAAGGCGGTGAGGTCGTCGCCGGCGTCGTTGGCGACCGCGCCGTGCGAGGTGACGCTGACATAGCCCGCCGGCGCCGGCTGCGCGGCCTCGGCCACCTCCGCGTCGAGCAGATCCACCGTGACGTACGGCGTCGCGGACGACTCCTTGACCAGTCGGATCTTTGTACCGGCCGGATAGGTCTGGGGGAGCAGGACCCGCGCGTCGTCGAAGAACCGGTGCGGCCGCTCGCCGCCGGGCTCGCCCTGGAACGGGTACGGGCCGTACATCCAGCTGTACTTCGAGGTGAGCTGTAGGTCGGCGACCTTGCTGCCGCCGGCGAGAACGGCGAGAGGGCTGGTGCTGTTGTCCGGGATGCCCGCCCGGACGGTGATCGCGTTGGCCGGCCCGGTGAGCGTGACCTCCACGTACTGGCCGGTGCCGGTGAGCTTGACCGCCCGCCGCCCGGACGCCTCGGCCTGCTCGGTCATGTACTCCCGGCTTGCCGGGAGCACGCCGCCGGTGGTTGCGCCCGCCTCGGCCTCATAGGTCGTGTAGGGCAGGGTCGCACCGCGCTCGGCGAGCGGAACGCTGCCCGCGACGGCGAGGTTGTCGAGTTGCACGCCGCCGTCGGGCTGCAGGCCGACGATGTTGACCCCGGCGCGCAGCGGCAGATCGCGTTGCGCGGTCTGCCAGCCGTCGCCCGCCGGCAGGGGCAGCTGTCCCTGCGGAAGGCCGTTGGCCTGGACGGCTACCTGACGGGCCGAGCCGGTGGCGTTGCGGAAGCGCACGGAGACGGTGACGGCGCCGGCCGCCGGGAGGTTCACGGTGCGGATGACGCGCGCCCCGGCGCTCGCGACGTTCACAAAGCCGGCGCCGGTGTACCCCGCAACGTTCGTGGCGACGGTTGCTCCCCCGTCGAGGAAGCCGGACTCCAGCTCCAGCCCGGTGCCAGGAGTCGGCGGCGGATCGGTCGAGACGGGGCCGACGGCGATGCTGTCGAGGTTGATGTTGCCGCTGTCGGCGCTGCCGTATCGGATCGCCAGGGTGTTGGCGCCCTTCGCCAGAGTGGCCGTGGCCGCCGCGGCGCCCCAGGTGTCCCAGTTCGCGGTGGCGGGCAGGCTGATCTGCCGGGTGGCGCCGTTGACCACGAACGACATGGTCCGTGTGGAGCCGGTGCCGTTCGCGTAGCGGATGGTGACGGCGCTGTTCCCGGCGGCGGCCGCGGTGACCGCGAAGCTCGCGGTGGCGTTGCCCTTGTTCGGGTCGGTGAAGCCGCCGGCGTATCCCGCACCCGTGAAACCGGGGTGCTCGGTCTCGGCGACCGCGCCGCCGGACAGCGCGGAGCTCTCCGCCTCGAGCACGCCGTCGGCGGGCGCGGCGGCCGGCGTCACCGCGATGCCGTCCAGGTTGAGGTTGCCGTTGTCGCTCGCGCCGAAGCGCACGGCGACGGTGTTCGCGCCGCGGTTGAGCGTGACCGGCTGGGTGGTGGTCCCCCAGCCCGCCCAGCCGGCGGTGGCCGGGAAGCTGACCTGCCGAGTGACGCCGTTGACGATCAGCGACATCGTCCGTGGCGAGCCGGTGCCGTTGGCGTATCTCAGCGCGAGCGTGTTCGAACCGGCCGCCGCCGAGGTCACCGCGAAGCTCACGGTCGCGGCGCCGCGGTTGGCGTCCACGAAACCGCCCACGTAGCCGGAGCCGGTGAAGCCGGCGTGTTCCGTCTCGACCCGGGTGCCGCCGCTCAGCTGCGCCGACTCCGCCTCGTAACCGGTGGTCGCGGCGTCCGCGGCGACGGCGTAGAGACCGCCGGCCATGAGCAGTGCGGCCACCCCGCCGGCCCACAGCCCGCGCCTCATTTCGCCGCCCCCAGCACGGCGTTGACCTGGGTCTCCGCCTCGGCCAGCAGCGCGTCGACGTCCGCGTCGCGATCGGTCAGCACCTTTTGCATGGGCACGTCGAGCACGGCGTAGACCTGCTGGGCCAGCGGCGGTTCGAGCTTCAGCGGGATCTGGCCGACGGCCGCCTCGAACGGCGCGAAGTTGCCGGTCGGGACGTTGCCGAACTCTTTGCGCGCGGCGGCGAGCTGCTTGTCCGGCTCGGACCCGGGCACCCAGACGTTGGGCTGCGGGAGGCCGACCGGCTCCTTGTTGGTGCTCGCGCGCCGGGTGGTCTCGGTGATCCGGGCCGGGTCGAGGTTCTTCCAGGTCAGCCACGTGAGGCCGGCCTTGATCTTCGCGGGGCTGAGGCCGGCCTTGAACATGTAGCCGTCGCCGCCGCCGAGGGTGGCCTTGCCGTCCGGCATCGGGCCCAGCCCGAACTTCTCGAACGATCCCTTGTACTGGTTGACGATGTTGACGATGTCGCTGCCGGTGCCCAGGTACATGCCGAGCTTGCCGCCGCCCATCATGCGCAGCAGGTCGGCGTACTCGAGCAGTTGCTTCTCGCCCATCGTGCGGTCGGTCCAGCGCATGTCCTTGAGCTGCTGCAGCACCTGCTTGCCGGTGGCGTTGTTGAAGGACGCCTTCCACGCCTCGCCGTCCTGCGTGGCGACGTCGCCGCCGAGCGAGTACGTCTCCGCCGTGAAGTGCCAGCCGCCGGTGTTGGACTTGCTGTAGTCGCCGTAGCCGACGACCCCGCCGCCGATCGCGGTCAGCTTCTGCGCCGCCGTGCGCACCTCGGCCCAGGTCTTCGGCGGGTTGTCCGGGTCGAGCCCGGCCTTGGTGAAGAGGTCGCGGTTGTAGACCAGGCCCATCGAGTAGTTCTGCGACGGCAGGCCGTACACCTTGCCCGCGTCGTCGGAGAAGATCCGCATGAGCTCGGGCTTGACCTGCTTGATCGCCGGGAAGTCGGCGAGCTGCTTGCTGACGTCGGCGACCTGCCGCTTGCGGATCAGGCCCTGCGGGTCGGTGAAGTAGACGTAAAAGACGTCCTCGATCTGGCCGCCGGCGAGCTTCGCGGCGAAGGTCTGCGGGTCCATCATGCCCTCGCGGGCGTCGATCTTGATGTCCGGGTACTTGTCCTGGAAGGCCGCGACGTCCTTCTGGAAGTTCGCGCGGTTGACCGGGTCGGTGTCCGGCGGCAGACCGTTGACCACGAGGGTCACCGGGCCGGCGGAGTCGGTGGCTTCGTTGTCCGTGCCGGAACACGCGCCGGTCAGCAGCAGCGTGGCGGCGGAGATCAGGAGCAGGCGTCGGTTCATCGGGGATCCTCCATCGGGGTAGGCCGATGTTAGGACCGATGTTTGCAAAAAACTAGTGTTGCAAGCTCATTTCGTTTGCATCGCTGCGCAAGGAGCGGTGGTTGCCCGGACGATGAGCTCCGGGTCGAAGGTGATCTCGTCGCTCACCAAGAGGCGGCCGTCGAGCTGCGCGAGCAGCGAGGACACCGCCGCCGCCGCCATCTCCCGCACCGGCTGGCGCATCGTGGTCAGCGGCGGGTCGGTCACGCCCATGAAGGCCGAGTCGTCGAAGCCCACGACCGACACGTCGCCGGGCACCGACAGGCCCTTGCGCCGGACGGCCCGGATCGCGCCCAGCGCCAGCGCGTCGCTGGCGCAGACCAGGCCGGTCACCCCGCGGTCGAGCAGCCGCAGGGCCGCCGCCCGGCCACCCTCCATGCTGAACACGGTGTGCTCGACCAGGTCCTGCGAGCGCTTGAACCCGACCAGCTTGCGCATCGACGGGACGTGCCCCCACGGACCGAGGATCAGGCCGATCCGCTCGTGGCCCAGCCCGGTCAGGTGGCCGACCGCCTGCTCGACCGCCGCCCGTTCGTCGATGCCGACCTGCGGCACGCCCAGGTTCTCGTCGGCCGCGTTGATCAGCACCATCGGCAGCCGGCGCTCGGTGAGCTGCCGGGCCTGCTCGTCGCCGGCGTCGGCGAAGCTGCTGCCCACGAAGATGATCCCGCCGACCTGACTGGCCAGCAGCATCTGGATGTAGTGCGCCTCGGACACCCCGTCGGAGGTGCGCGTGCACAGCACCGGCACCAGGCCGCGCTGGGCCAGGGACACCCCGATGACATCGGCGAAAGCCGGGAAGACCGGGTTGGACAGGTCGGGCAGGACCAGGCCGATCAGCCGGGCGCGCTCGCCGCGCACCGGCCGCGGGCGGGGGAAGCCGAAGACGTCCAGCGCGGTGAGCACGGCGTCGCGGGTGGCCCGGGCGACGCCGGGCTTGTCGTGCAGCACCCGGCTCACGGTCGCCTCGGACACCCCCGCGTACGCGGCCACGGCCGCCAGCCTGCTCGTCACGGGAACGAGATTACGCGTCACACGACGCGATGCAAATTCTTGCAGGATTGTGCAAACGGCGCCCGGTCACTGCGCCAGGCGGGCCCGGCGGGTCTCGA
>NZ_JBFAZH010000487.1:0-5555 GCF_040681735.1 Actinoplanes sp. NPDC051633
CGCGGATCGCGGCCAGGCCGTAGCCGCCCGCCACCGTGGTCTCCCGCGGCTCGCCGGTGTCGAAGCGGGCGGCGTCGTCGCGCTCGTCCAGGGTCACCAGATCCTCCATGTAGGACAGCGTCAGCGCGACCCGGGTCGCCTCGGCGTGCCGGGCCACGTTGGCGAGCGCCTCCTGCGCTGTCCGCAGCAGCGTCGTCTCGATCTCCGGACGCAGTACCTGCGGCGTACCCGTGGTGATCATCTCGACCGGCACCCCGTGGAGCTTCGACCAGCCGTCCACCACGTCGGCCAGTGCGTCCGGCAGCGCGGCCTCCGCGAGGGGCTGCGGCCTGAGCGCCTGCACCGACCGACGGGCCTCGGTGAGGCTGTCGCGGGCCAGGGTCCGGGCGCGGTCCAGATGCCGCGCCCGATCGTCCGGCCGGGCGGCCGCCGCGTCCGCCGCCTCGAGCTGGGTGACGATGCCGGTCAGGCCCTGCGCCAGCACGTCGTGGATCTCGCCGGCCATCCGCTGCCGCTCGTCCAGCATGCCCGCCTCACGCGCCTGGGTCAGCAGCTGGGCGTGCAGCCCGGCGTTCTCCCGCATCGCGGCGGCCAGCTTGCCGTTCGCCTCGGCCAGCTCCTTGATCGTCTGGCGGCGCCGTTCCGACTCCATCTCGGCCTTGTAGGCCAGCGCCGTCATCGCCACGCCGATGCCGACGTTGAAGGCCAGCACGACGGCGAAGGTGGGCCAGGACTTCCGGTCGGCCAGCACCTGAAAGCCGCCGACCTGCGAGGTGGCGCCCAGAATCGCCACTCCGGCCGCCCCTGCCATGATGCGGCGGCGGCCGGGCAGCGACGGACCCACGAACAGGTATCCGGTCCACGCGAAGAAGCCGTAGAGCGGGCTGCAGGCGACGAGCGCGGCGGTCAGAGCAGCAGACCGGCGAAGAAGACCAGCTTGAAACCCCGGCCCCGGCGGTCCCACTCCGCCGGCCGCAGGGTGACGAAGACCAGGAGCCAGAGGGCCGCGCCGGCGACCACGGCGAACGTGACGGGCAGCGGCACGTGGGACGTGCCCTCGTCCTGGGTGAGCAGGGTCAGCACCGTGGAAGCGGTCAGCGTGGCGTACGGCAGCCAGCGCGCGACCCGGCCGATCCCGGTCTCCCAGGGCCCCACTTCGGTCGTCATGCATTCCAGGCTTGCACGCGCCGTGCCGCCCGGTATCAACCGGTTGGTGGATCACGCCTGCGCGGAGGCCTCCTCGACCGCCTTGGCGCCGCGGCCGGTGACGGCGGAGTAGACCGAGCCGAGCTGCGACGCGACCCGCTTCCACGAGTACGCCTGCCGGGCCCGGTCCAGCGCCGCCGTGCCGTAGGCGAACCGCCGCACCTTGTCGTTGATCAGCCGGCGGAGCGCCCCGCCGAGGGCGCGCGGGTCGCGGGCCGGGACCAGGTCGCCGGTGAGGCCGTCGACCACGGTCTCGTTGAGGCCGCCCACCGCGGTGCCGATGACGGGCACGCCGCAGGCCATCGCCTCGAGCGTGGACAGGCCGAACTGGTCCTGCCAGGGCGCGGCGACGAGCAGGTCGGCGGACCGGTACCAGCGCGGCATGTCCTTCGACGGCACGGCCCCGATCAGCCGGACACGGTCGGAGACGTCGTACTTCTCGGCCAGCGCGCGGAGCTTGACTGCCTGCGGGTCGGCGGCGAGCTGGTCGGGCGGCGGGCCGCCCACCACGACGCATTCCGCGCCGGGGACGTACCGCATCGCCTGGATGACGTCGCCGAAGCCCTTGCGTTCGACGAGGCGGCCGACGGAGAGGATGCGGGGACGCTCGGGGTCACGCTCCACGGCCGGACCCTCGGGGGTGAAGTGGTCGCTGTCGACGCCGGCCGGGACGAGGGTGAGCTGGGTGCGGGGCACGCCGATGCGGACGAGCCCGCGCAGCTCCTCCTGGCTCTGCGCGACGACCCGGTCGACCGCGCGACCGAGCGCCCGTTCGTAGCTCGACCGGGACGGGCCGGTGGTGCCCGGGCTCATCCCGCCGAGCTCGTGGAAGGACTGGACGACCGGGATGCCGACCTGGCGGGCCGCGGTGACCGCGGCCAGGCCGCTGGTCCAGAAGTGGGCATGCGCGACCTCGGGACGCCAGTCCTCGCCGGTCCAGGCGGCGCGCAGCCACTGGGCGAAGTCGCCCATGTGCGGCAGCAGCAGCTCGGGCGGGAGGGCCTCGGCCGGGCCGGCGGGCACGTGCACGACCAGCACGCCGGTGGTCATGGGTACGGTGTCGGCCAGGTCAGGGCGGTCGCGGCGGGTGTAGACGCGCACGTCGTGGCCGAGGGTCGCGAGCGCGCACGACAGGTCGGCGACGTGCCGGCGCTGCACACCACCGGTGGCATCACCGCCGTCAGAGAGCGGGCTGGCGTGCTCGGAGATCATCGCGATACGCATCGTGGTCCTCCTCCAGCTCGGGAGTTCCGGGAGAAGACCGGAGTGACGGCTGAATACGCAGGGCAGCATGCCCGAGACCGAAATCCGTAAACATGAGCGTCAGCTGGGAGACTATCCGCCACAGCTCAGAGTAAAGCCACATATAGCTGTTGATAGCTGGTCAAGAACTGGTCCCCGACGCTGCGGCCGACCGTTGTTACGGCGCGGCCGAAGCCGGGTATGTCCCGGTCGTGGCTCACGTGAAGCGCATCATCCCGGCACCTCCCGGTCAGGTCTTCGCCATCCTCGCGGACGGGTGGACCTACAGCGACTGGGTGGTCGGCACCGTCCACATCCGCGACGTCGACCCCGGCTGGCCCGCCGTCGGCACGCGGATCCACCACAAGGCCGGGCCGTGGCCGATCTCGCTGCACGACAAGTCGACCGTGGTAGCGATGATCCCGGACCGGCAGCTGACGATGAAGGCCGGGCTGTGGCCGCTGGGGCAGGCCCACGTGGACATCACGCTGGAGCCGTCCGGCACCGACGCCACGCTGGTGTCGATCGAGGAGCAGTTCGATGAGGGCCCGCTGCTCGTCCTGCGCAACAAGGTCAACGACGTGGTGCTGCACCAGCGCAACGTGGAGAGCCTGCGCCGGCTGTCTGACCTCGTCGTCGGCGCCCGGCCACCGACGGGGAGCGGCCGGAGCGGCGCCGCCCCTGGCCGGTTCACCGAGACCGGCGAGCGGTGACCGCTCAGCGGTAGATCCTCCCGTGGGCGGCGTTGATCGCCGCGCGGTAGGCGCCGCCGGTGAGCGACCTGTTGCGGGCGAGGGCCGCCTGCGCCGCGTTGTTGCCCGGCGCGCCGTGCACGCCGCCGCCCGGGTGGGCCGACGAGCTGGCCAGATACAGCCGGTCGACCGGTGTGTCCGGCCGGCCCAGGCCGGGGACCGGCCGCAGGAACAGCTGCTGGTACGCCGCCGCCGTGCCCCCGCCGACGGCGCCGCCGACCAGCGACGGGTTCTCCCGCTGCATGTCGCCCGGTGAGTACACGTTGCGCCCGGCGACCATCGACCGGAAGCCCGGCGCCTGCGCCTCGAGCACCGACTCCATCCGCTCGACGTGCGCGGCGATCTCGTCGCCCTCCCACGAGCGGCGGTGCGGCAGATGGGTGTACGCCCACACCGACTCGGTGCCCTCCGGTGACCGGGTGGGGTCGGACGTCGTCATCTGCCCGAGGAGCAGGAAGGGGTCCCTCGGCACGCTGTCGGTCGCGAGCTCGGCGGCGTATCGGGTCAGGCCGTTGACGTCGGCGGCCAGGTGCACCGTGCCGGACGACGACGCCGCCGGGTTCTTCCACGGGATCTTCCCGGTCACCGCCCAGTCGACCTTCACCGTGGCGCCGTCCCAGCGGAAGAAGTCCAGGTCCTCGACCAGCCGCGGCGGCAGCCACCGCTCCCCCACCATGTCGAGGTAGAGCGCCGGCGCCGGCACGTCGGCCAGCACCGCGCGCCCGGCCCGGTGGTTCACCCCGTCCGCGGTACGCACGCCGACGGCCCGGCCCCGCGCCACCAGCACCCGCTCCACCGGCGACGAGTAGACGATCCGCCCGCCCTTGGACTCCAGCCGGTTCACCAGCGAGGTGGTGATCTCCTGCGCCCCGCCGACCGGCACCGGCCACCCGAACTCCTGGCCGAGCATGGCGAGCAGCCACCCGTACACCCCGCCGCCGGCCTCTTCCGGCGACAGGTCGGTGTGCAGCGCGCACCCGGCCAGGATCGCCCGCGCGCCCTCGCCCCGGAACAGCTCGCGGCCGATCTCGCGCACCGACAGCACCAGCCGCCGGGCCAGCCGCAGCGAGCCGGCGACGCCGAGCTGCCGGACCAGGCCGAGACCGTTGCGCACCGGCGGGAAGGGGGTGAACAGCGCGTCGAGCATCTGGGCGGAGACCGAGCGCCAGTCGTCGTACACGTTCTTCCACCGCTGCCCGTCACCCGGCGCGAACTGGTCCATCGACGCCATGGTGTCGTCCAGCGTGCGGCTGACCGTGGCCGCGCGCCCGTCCGGCAGGAGATGGGTGAACACCGTCGGGGAGTGCGTCCACTGCAACCCGTGCCGGTCCAGCGACAGGCGCTGCATCACGGGCGAAGCGTACCCAAGGGGGTAGAAAGAACTGAAAAGGTCTGAAAGGTAACCCGGCGCCGTCACAAAGCCCGAGCGGACCGCGCCGCCAGGGTGCGGTGTCGCCTCGAGCACCTCGACGGTCCACCCGGCGTCAGCCAGCACATTGGCCGCCACCAAGCCGTTGTGCCCAGCGCCGATCACGATCGCGTCCACAGCCGTCACAGCCCGACCGTAACCCGAGTTTGGGTGGTCCGCTCTCGGGCAGTTCAAGACCATGAGCACAGTGACTGAGTTTGTTGACGTGGACGTTCCGGTGCGGACCGCTTACAACCAGTGGACCCAGTTCGAGGAGTTCCCTCAGTTCATGAGCGGCGTCGTGGAGATCCGGCAGCTGGACCCGACGACCACGCACTGGAAGACCGACATCGACGGCGTGAAGCGTGAGTTCGACGCGAAGATCACCGAGCAGCTGCCCGACGAGCGGGTGGCGTGGACCTCGGTCGAGGGCAGCAAGCAGGCCGGCGTCATCACGTTCCACCGCCTCGACGACACGCGCACCCGCGTGACCTGCCAGATGGACTTCGAGCCGGACGGCGTGGTCGAGAAGGCCGGCGACAAGCTCGGCTTCCTGGACCGCCAGGTCAAGGGTGACCTCAAGAGGTTCAAGGAGTTCATCGAGCAGCGCGGCGGTCAGGAGACCGGCGCATGGCGCGGCCAGGTGGACCGCCCGGGTGCGTAAAACCCGTATGTGAGAGAGCCGCCGGGGTTTTCCGGCGGCTTTTTCCTGGGTACGCCCAGAGCATGACTGACGACGATCGACAGGACGGCCAGTGGCGTGATGAGGAGAAGCTTCCTCTCTCCGAGCTGAACCAGGCGATGGCCAGCTGGGACACCGACGGGCAGAACGACCCGACGGACAACGACGCCGGCGAGGAGGAGGCCTTCGGTCACGGCGGCGAGGGATCCGGTGGCGAGTTGTCCGATCGCCCCAGCACCACGGGCCGCACCGGCCCCCACTGAAC
>NZ_JBFAZH010000488.1:0-5549 GCF_040681735.1 Actinoplanes sp. NPDC051633
CGGCTCGGCCGGCGGCGGGACCGGCGGCCGCGACTGGTCCTGGTCGCGCGTCGCCACCAGCGGCACCTGGGCGGCGCGGCCGTCGTCGCCGACCACCAGCACGTGCTTGCCCTCGCCACCGTCCACGTAGACCCGCCGGTCCTCGCCGCGGCTCAGGTGTGGCTCGCCGGCCTCCGGCCGCACGTCGGTGACCTGCTGCGGCCGGCCCTTCCCGTCGTAGGTGTGCACCTTGTTGCCGCGCCGGTCGAGCAGCACCACCGAGCCGCGCCCGGCGGCCGGGGCGTCGAACTCGCCGTCGGGCAGCGGCACCTCGAGCGGGGCCGCCGCTCCCGCGCCGTCGACCAGGTGCAGGGTGCGTGCCGAGTCGTCGACCACGGCGATCCGGCCGTCCACGTCCGAGGTGGCGATCCTCGCGTTCGCGGGCAGGTCCACCCCGATCTTCACGGGCCGGCCGAGCCCGCCCTCCTCGACCGGGTTCAGCGTGTCGTTCTGGGTGTCCACGAAGACCGGCTGCCGGCCCACCACGGTGAGCGCGCCGGTGTGCCCGGGCGGCGCGTTGCCGGGGCACGACACCCGGTCGGCGTCGAACTCCAGCTCGCAGATGACGTTGCCGTCCGTACGCTGCAGCCAGAGCGAGCCGTCGGGGGTCACCACCGGGACGCCCAGGCCCCGGCCGGCGGGAATCGTCCGCGGGTCGCCGCCGCCCAGCCGCACCACGTTGCCCGCCTCGCGGAAGACCAGGTAGGGCCCGCCCTTGGCCTCCACGGTCACCGGCTCCTCGCCGGTCGGCAGGTTCATCGTCGACTCGACCGACAGCGACGACTTGTCGAACTCGGTGACCGTCGACCGGCCCACCACGTATCCGCTGGTGTCGCCCTGGACCACCTCGCTGCCCTGCTCGAGCCCCTGCACCTCGACCTCGGCGTCGACCGAGCCGGACGGACCGTTCACGTGGAACACGGAATCCTGCGACGGGCTGGCGATCCAGTGCCCGATCTGCGCGAACCGCAGCCCGGGCGGGGCCGCGGTGGCGTCCGACACGGCCGCCGTCACGGCGATCGCGCAGGCCGCGGCGAGCAACGCCAGCGGCAGCCGGCCCCCGCGCCGCGGCCGGAGCGCACGCAGCAGCCGACCCTTCCCCGTCCCCCCGCTCCACTTCACCCAGCGAGCATAGAAGACGGTGATACATGATCGGTCCATTGCGGATATCGATCGGCTCAATTCTCGATGGCGGGCAAGGCCATCTCGAAGATCGCGCCGCCGCCGTCGGCGTTGTAGACCCGCAGCGTGCCGCCGTGCGCCTGCGCCACCCACCGGACGATGGCCAGCCCGAGCCCGCTCGATCCGCCGGAGCTCGCAAATCGGTCGAACTGCTCCTTGGCCACCGACGGGTCGATGCCCGGGCCCTGGTCGGCGACGATCACGCGGCCACCCGCGACAGTGACCTGCACCACTGCCGGCCGGCCCTCGATCCGGCCGTGCCGCATCGCGTTGTCGATCAGGTTGCCGATCGCGCGCTGCATCAGCGCCGGGTCGGCGGACACCTTCGTCGGGGCGGTGGTCACGGTGATCCGTGCGTCCTCGGCCGGCGTCTCCTCGACCACCGTGGTGACGAGCTGGTCCAGCCAGACCGGTTCCAGCTTCAGCGGGTCCACACCGGCCGCCAGGCGGGCGCGCATCAGCACACCGTCGATGATCGTGCCCATCCGGCGGGCCAGCTCCACCGTGCGCGGCAGCAGCTCGGTGCGTTGCGCCGGGTTGGCCAGCGCGGCCTCGGCGAGGGCGCGCAGCGCGGCGACCGGGGTACGCAGGTCGTGCGCGGTGTCCGCGAGCAGCGACTCCTGCTGCTCCAGCGCGCCCGCGGCGGGCCCGATCGCGCGGCTCGCCAGCAGGTACGACGCCCCGCCGACGAGCACCACCAGCAGCACTCCCCCGCCGATCACCAGCAGCGTCGCCCAGCGGTGGGCGGCGAGCTGAGCGGCCGGGTTCATCAGCGCCACCACGGCGCCGGCGTACTGGCCGTTGGTGTGGCGGAACGGCTCGACGAAGATGCGCACCTGACGGTCGCCGGTGTCGCGCACGTACCCGCTCTGGGTCCGCCCGTTACCCACCGCCTGGTAGACGTACGCGGTGAGCATCCCGGGATCGACGTCGACGCACTGTCCTCTGCTGACGTAGGCCGCGAACTTGTCGTTCGGGCCGGGCACGATCGTGAACTCGGGACAGCCGGTGTTGAACTCGTCGTCGTTGGCGGCCGTCACGATGAGCACGCCGTCGTCGTCCTCGCGCACCAGCCGCTGAATGCTGGAGGTGACCCGGCGCAGGTCACCGTCCATCTCGATCTCACGGCGCGCGGTGTCCCCGCGGATCAGGAAAGCGCCGCACACGACGTAGCCGACCGCGCTGAACAGCGTCACCCACAACGCGAGCTGACCGGGCAGCCCGCGCAGCCGTTCCAGCACACTCATTGCGGGTCCCCGCCGATGCGGTAGCCGCGCCCGCGCACGGTGTGCAGGATCTCCGGCTCGCCCAGCTTGGCGCGCAGCCGCCGGATCACCACGTCCACCACGTTCGACATCGGGTCGGTGCTCGAGTCCCAGCAGTGCTCGATCAGGTCGGTGCGGCTCACCGCGACGCCCGGCCGGGCCATCAGGTGCTCCAGGACGGCGAACTCCTTCGCGGTCAGGCTCAGCAGCACGCCGTCGCGGCGGACCTGGCGACGCGCCGAGTCCACCACCAGGTCGTCGTGGCGCAGCACCGAGGGCCGGCCCGAGCCCGCGCGCCGGCTCAGCGTCATCACCCGCGCGGTCATCTCCGCGGTCGCGAACGGCTTCACCAGATAGTCGTCGCCGCCGTGCTCGAACCCGGCCACCAGGTCGGCGATCGAATCCCGGGCGGTGAGGAACAGCACCGGCACCGCCCAGCCCTCCTGCCTGCGCCGATGCACGTAGTCGATGGCATCGCCGTCGGGCAGCATCCGGTCGAAGACGACACAGTCGAACCCGCCGCCGGCCAGGATCTCGTCCGCGCCCGCGATGTCACCGGCCTCGGCGACGGTCAGCCCGGCCCGGGCCAGCTCCATCCGCACGGCGAGCCGCAGGTTCTCGTCGTCCTCAACAACCATCACCCGCACCGCCGCCTCCGCAGGGTTTCGCGTGTCATCGGATTCTCATGCACGCCGGCGGATCGTAGCTCCCATGCAGGTGCTCTTCAGAACTCTCGGACCGCTCGAGGTGCACACCGGTGAGGTGCACCAGCTCGGCGCGGGCAAGCCGGCGTCCGTGCTGGCCACACTGCTGCAGCAGCCTAACGCCTGGATCTCGGTGGACCAGCTGCTCGCCGCCACGTGGCCGGGACCGGCCATGCCGGCGTCCGCTTCGTCCAACCTGAAGACGTATGTGTGGCAGCTGCGCCGGCTGCTGCCCGATCTGGACGGTGCGAGCCGGATCGAGCGGCGCGCGGACGCCTACCGGCTGCGGGTGCTGCCGGGTGAGGTGGACGCGGACCGGGCGCGGCAGCTGGCGGCGGCGGCGCGGGGCCTGGCCGCCGAGGCGGCGCTGCCGCTGGTCGAGGAGGCGCTCGGGCTGTGGCACGGCCGCCCGTTCTCCGGGCTGGAGAGCGCCGCCGCGGCCGCGGCGAGCCTGGACGAGCTGCAGCTCCAGCTGCGTGAGCAGCTCGCCCGCCTGCAGCTCGAGCTGGGTCAGAAGGACAAGGCGGTGGGTACGCTGCGCCGCGTCACCGGCGACGCGCCGCTGCGCGAGCCGGCCTGGGCCCAGCTGGCGCACGCACTGCACGAGTCGGGGCGGCGCACCGAGGCGCTGATCGCGTGCCGCCGCGCCGCCGACGTGCTGCACGCCGAGTTGGGCGTCACGCCCGGACCGGCCCTGGCCGCCGCGCAACGGGCGGTGCTCGGGGGCGGCGCCACCCGCCGGGAGCTGCCGCGCGACGTGCGGCTCATCGGGCGCACGGCCGAGCTGACCCGGATCCGGCGCGCGGGCCGGGAGGTCGTGGTGATCGAGGGCCCGGCCGGCATCGGCAAGACCGCGCTGGCCGTGCACGCGGCGCACTCGCTCGCGCCGGCCCACCCGGACGGCCAGCTCTTCGTCAGCATGCGGCTCGGCGCCGGCGCCCTGCTCGACCGGCTGCTGCGCGGTGTCGGGGTGCTCGCCGGCTCGATACCGTCCGATTTGGACGAGAAGGCGGCGCTGTGGCGATCGGAGGTGGCCCAGCGGCGGGTGTTGCTGGTCCTCGACGACGCGGACGGGCGCGACCAGGTGTGGCCGCTGCTGCCGGCCGGCGCGGGAACGCTGACGCTGATCACCGCCCGCCGGCTCGGCGGGCACGTCGACGGGGCGGCGCGGTTGCCGCTCGGCCCGCTGGGGCCGGCCGCGGCGGCGGCGCTGTTCGCCACGGCCGGCGGCGTCGCGGATTCGGCGATCCGCGGCTGCGGCGGCAATCCGGCAGCGCTGCTGCGGACGGCGGCCGTGACCGCGACCACCCGGCGGCGGGTGGCGGTATGACGACGGCCCGCTTCGTGGTCACCGCCGCCCGCCGGACCCCCACGCCGCAACCGGTTGCTCCCTCCACACTCGACATCGGCGTGGACGTCACTCCGCTTCCTTCGGCCACCGGCTCGGCCGCGGGCGCGCGGGCCGTCCCGGTCCTGCGGATCGCCGTGTGGCAGGTGGCCGTCGTCCTGGGGTTCGTGGCCGTCGGGCGCGGCTGGGTGGTCGGGGTCATCGCCGGTGGCGCCGCACTCGGGCTGCTCCTGGTCAGTGCCGTGCGGGTCGGCGGCGTGTGGCTGTCCTCGTTGGCGGGGACCTGGGTTGGCTTCGTCACGCGGCGGCGCGTGCACGCCGGTCAGCATCTGCCGCTGCCCCGGGGCACGGCCATCACCTCGGAGGGCGTGCTGGCCGGTGCGGAAGGCCTGACGGTCGTCGCGCGTACCCAGAAGTGGATCTTTCCCCAGGTCGAAGCCGACGCCGACGGACCGGAGCTCGACCTGCAGCTGGTCGTTCACCGCGGCCCGCGGCAGGCACGGCCGGGCGGCTGGCTCGCGATCAGCGTGCGGCGCGACGCCGACCTCGGCGAGGACGACACCCTGCGCGTCACGCTCGGCAACGTGCTGCGGCGGCTCCGCAAGAGCGGCCACGACCTCGGCGCGCTGTCCGCAGTGGAGCTGCGGCCGATGCTGGCCGGGATGGCGCATGCCGGCCCGTCCCGCGAGCACTGGCGCAGCTGGCGATCCGGCCCTGTCACCCAGGTGACGCTGCGCGTGGCCGGCGCGACCACGACCACGCTGGACCGGCTCCTCGCTGAGGGCCGCGACGCCGCAGTGACCATCGCGATCCGCTCGACCGGCGACGGCGTGCTGCGGATCGCCGCCACCTCACCCGCCGCGGCCGGCCTCGCCGTCGCCCGCATCCAGAGACTCGGCGCCCACCTCGGTGTGCGCCTGCACCGGCTCGACGGCCGCCACCAGCCGGCCCTCCTCGCCTCGCGGCCGATCGGAGGAACCCAGTGAAGTGCGCCCCCAACCTGACCCGCGG
>NZ_JBFAZH010000489.1:0-5530 GCF_040681735.1 Actinoplanes sp. NPDC051633
CGAGCTTGCGGGCGAACCCGTTCACGCCCGCAGCAGCGAAGCGCTTGACGCTTTTGTTGCGTTCACCCAGGCAGCCGGCGGACCGGCCGCGGCGGCCGTCGTCGTCACCCAGGCGATCAAGACAACCGGTGATGTGTTGATCGCAAAGATCAACGCCGGTTCGGGAAACAAGCCCGATGCCGGTGGCGGTAGCCAGCCCGAGGCGGGAGCAGTCGAGAAGTAGGTTGTCCGGGGTTTTCGTCCACTCGGGACAGTCCTCAGAAAGTCCGCGAACCATCGATTTTCGACGCCTCATGTCGAACACCAATAAACGACATAAGCGCAGGCCAGAGGGCATGTTTAACCTCTGGCCTGCGCCCGTTTTGTACTGTCAACACTTCCAGGTGAAGGACACGAGGTCGCGCCAGTAGGACTCGGGGGCGAACAGATCCGCGGCGGCCGCCACGTCGCCGGTCGCCAGCGCCGACTCGAGAGAGCCGAGCCACGCGTCCACGCGCTGCTGGGGGGAGTGGGTCTGCGTCATGCCCGTCAGGAAACGATCGCGGGCACCCGTCGCAACAGGGTTGCAAGGTGTTGCACGGGTTCGCCGTCTCTCGGTGTGGTCGCGATCACAGTTCGCGGCCTATGCTCGCCACACGGGAGCCGCGAGGGAAGGGGTGCCGTGGCCGGCTACAACGCGATCAAGCCCGGCACCGATCTGTCGCAGCATGCCCGGAACCTTCGCCGCGTCCACCACGCGGTGATCGGCGGCGGGCGCGCCCCGGAACGGCCCCGGGCGCTGGTCGAGCGGTCCTGGTCGCGGGTGCTGAACTTCGGCCTGGACCCCGACCACGAGAACCGGCGCGATCCGCTCGACTGGGCCGAGGTGGAGCGCCGCCGCCGCGAGTCTCCGCTGAGCGTGGTGATCGGCGACCTGCTCCAGGTGATCGCGAGCGTGGCCGACGCGTCGCACTTCCTGATGGTGGTCACCGACGCCGACGGCATGGTGCTGTGGCGGGAGGGCGCGTCCTCGGTCCGGCGGCGGGCCGACGACCTCGGGTTCAGCGAGGGCGTGTTCTGGACCGAGTCGACCGTCGGCACGAACGCGATCGGGACGGCGCTGGTCGAGGCCGCGCCGGTCGAGCTGTTCTCGGCCGAGCACTTCGAGCAGGCGCAGCACGGTTGGTATTGCACCGCGCACCCGATCCACGATCCGCGGACCGGCGAGATGCTCGGCATCGTCGACGTCAGCGGGCCGGCGCTCACGCTGCACCCGGCGATCGGCGCCCTTGTCGAGACCGCCGTGCGGCTGGCCGAGTCGCAGCTGTGGCGGCACCACGCCGCCCGGCTCGAGCGGCTGCGCCGGTCCGCCGAGCACGTGGTCGCGGCGCATCAAGGGCCGCTGCTGGTCGTCGACGATCACGGCTGGGTGGCGCACCACACCGGGCTGGCCGCCCGCGACCGGATCGCCGTGCCCCGGGCCGGGACCGCGGTGGCCGTCCCCGGGATGGGTCTCTGCCTGCCGGAACGCCTGGCCGAGGGCTGGATCGTGCGCCCGGCCGACCGGCAGCGCGGGCTGACCGTCACACTGCGGCGGACCGGGACACCGCTGTTGTCGGTGCACGGCGCCGGCGAGCCGTGGGTGGCGCCGCTGACCCGGCGGCACGCCCAGATCCTCACCCTCCTGCACGACGCCGGGCCGGCCGGGGTCAGCGCGAGCCGGCTGAGTCGCGCGCTGTTCGGCGACGAGCAGCACGTGGTCACCGTCCGGGCGGAGATCTCCCGGCTGCGGCGGGGCATCGGCGCCCTGGTCGCCACCAACCCCTACCGTCTGGCCGACGGCGTCGTACTGAAGGTGGACCATGAGTGAGCCGAAGACCGCCCCGACCGTGGTGAGCGCCGCCGAGTTCCTCGAGACGGTGCCCGACGAGCGACGGCGCGCCGACGCGATCGAGGCGTGCGAGCTGATCAGCGGCGTCACGGGCGCCACCCCGGTGATGTGGGGCGACAGCATCATCGGCTTCGGCACCTACCACTACCGGTACGCGAGCGGCCGCGAGGGCGACTGGCCCGCGGTCGGCTTCTCCCCGCGCAAATCCGCCCTGGTCCTGTACGTGTCGACCGGCTTCGACGGCGCCCAGGACGTGCTCTCCCGGCTCGGCCCGCACAAGACCGGCAAGGCGTGCCTCTACATCAAGCGGCTCGCCGACGTCGATCACGATGTGCTGCGCGAGCTGGTCGGCAAGTCGTTCCGCGACACGGACGGCAGGACGATCACTTCGTAGTGGCGACCGCCTTGTCGTAGAGCGTCTTCGCCTCCGGCGACCACCACGAGTACGTGCGCAGCGCGGCGAGTACCTTGCTGGGGTCATCGGGCAGCTTGTCGAGCACCTGCCGCCGCGCCTTGCCCTTGTCGCCGGAGGCCTCCAGCGCACCCAGCTCGATGCCGATCGCCTCGTCGAGATAGGCCTGCGCCTCGTCGGAGAGATCACCGGGCGCCGCGGTGGGATCGTCGTCCTCCTCCACATAGACCGATTCGTCCGGATCCGGCGCCGACGGCCCCGACGGCGTCACATAGGCGGACGGTGCCGCGGACGGCGCGGGCGCTGCCGAGGAGGGCGCCACCGTCGGCGGAGCGGACGGCTCGGGGTCGTCACCACACCCGGTCAGCGCCAGCAGCGGAATCAGAAGCAGTGCACGCGAGTCGAATCGGCCCATCCCGCCATCCTGCTCATCGCGCCGTCCGGCTTCAAGCTGAGCGGGATAGTGTGCAGGAGAAAGATCGACAGGGGTGGACAGGATGACGCCGACGCAGCTGCGCGCCTTTGCCGCGGTGGTGCGGCACGGCTCGGTCAAGCGCGCGGCCGCCGAGCTGAAGGTGTCGGAGTCCGCCGTTTCGCTGAACATCGGGCAGTTGCGCAAGGAGCTCGGCGACCAGCTGTTCACCCGCACGTCCGCCGGCTTGGCCTTCACGCCCGGCGGGTTGCGCCTGGCCAGCCGCTCGGCCGAGCTGCTCGGCCTGCAGGACCGCACGATCCTCGAGGTCAGCCAGGCCGGCCGCGGGCGGCGGCTGCTTAGGGTCGCCGGGTCCAGCCTGTTCGCCGAGCACGCCGCGCCGGGCCTGCTGGAGCTGTTCGGCGCCCGGGCCGCCGACCTCGACATCGAGCTCAGCGTGCGCGACCCGGCGCAGTTCGAGACGTTGCTGCTGACCCGGGCCGTGGACATCGCGATCGGCTCGCTGCCGGGCGGCCTGGACCCGGCGCTGGTGGCCCGCCCGGTGATGAACCACCAGATCGTGCTGGTCACCGGCCCAGGACACCCGCTGGCCACCGGTCACACCTCGCTCTCCCGGCTGCGGGAGCAGACCTGGCTGCTGGGCCCGTCGGCGGCTTCCAGCCTGGGCGCGGTCCCGGCGATGCTGCGGCGGCTGGCCGTCTCGGAGGACCGGCAGCAGATCTTCCAGAGTCACACGGCCGCGATCGAGGAGGCGAAACGCGACCGGGGCGTGGCGCCGGTCCTGTCCTTCACGGTGGCCCAGGACCTGACGGAGCGCCGCCTGGTGCGGGTCTCGAGCGCGGCCGCGCCGATCGACGGCCAATGGCACACCATCCGCCTGAACGCGGCCACCCCGGCGGCCGACGAGCTGAGCCGCTTCGCGGCGACCCCTCGCGCGATCCAGGCGATGGTCCGCGGCACGGGCGTGACGGTGGGCCGCTTCCGCCCGTCGATCCACGTGACGCTCTGGAGCTGACTCCGGAAGCGCGCCGGCGCGCCGCTCCGGTCGCAGGACCACCCGCCGGTCTCTCCGGAGCGGCAGAGTGACGGGCGTCAGTGTTAGCCGAGGTTCTACGAACCTGGTCGCCGGCTGGGAGCAGCGCGAGGAGCCGAGTTGATCTCGTGGGCTTTGATGCGGCTCAGGGCCGCGCGGAGGTCGGTGAAGGTGTCGGCCGGTAGGTGCGCGTCGCAATGGGGGAGGGCGGCGGCCATCGCGGCCACGGTGGGCTCGTAGCCGGGTGCGCCCGCTCTGGGGTTCAGCCAGATCACCCGGTGGGCCAGCCTTCGCAGTCTCGCCATCGCTGTGGCCAAGGTCTCGGCCGGGTCGCTGTCCCAGCCGTCCGACGCGATCAGCACGATCGCGCCCCGCAGCAGGTCGTCGTGGCTGCGGGTCACCTCGTGGATCGCTGTCGCTATGCGGGTCCCGCCGTGGGCGTCCTCGGCCTCCAGGACGCCGCCTCGCAATCTCGTCAGCCTCGTCGCAAAGGCGAACGTCTCCGCCCGCGCCACGTCCGACAGCGCCTCCATGAGCAGCCGGTACGCCGGGATCTGAGCCTGCATCGACTGGCTGACGTCGCACAGCATCACCACGCGGCGCGGCGTTCGGACCGGCTTGACGTGCACCAGGGCGAGCGGCTCCCAGCCGGTGCGCCGAGCCCGCGCGATCGTCGGGCGCAACGCGATCCGATGCCCGGCCCGGCCGATCGCCTGCCGCCGGGAGCGCCGGACCGGCCAGCGCCGCACCGCGTCACGCAGCCAGTCCCGGAACGCCGCTGTCTCCCGCTCGTCGAGATCGGCGAAAGGCCGGTCGGCCAGTGCATCGAGCGCACTCGGCAGCCGGTGCGGGACCGGCGTGCCCGGGTCGTCCCGGTCCGCGTCCGCGACCACCGGCGGCAACGTCATCCACGGCAGACCGCCGCCGTCCTCGGCCCCGTCGTGCCGGCCGGGCATCGAGGTCAGGGCGTCGTCCGGCCGGGCCGCGATGTCGACCAGGATGTTCCGTCTCTCGCTGGCCAGCACCGACTCGAACGCCGCCAGGTCCTCCCGCCGGTGCACCAGGGTGATCCGCGCGATCCAGTAGAGCTCGGCGGCGTCCCGTGGCATCGCGAGGGTCAGCGCGGCGATGAGGTCGCGCACGTTGCTCAGGCCGACCCGGACGCCGGCCGCGCGCAGCCGTTCGGTCAGCGCGACCGCGAACGCCGCCCGGTCCAGGCCGCCGAGCGGGCTGTTCACCGGCGCCGACGGCGCCAGACCAGTACGGCCGCGACCACGACCGCGGCGCCTGCCGCCAGCGGGATCAAGCGCTTGCGCACGGAGCCCCCGGCCAGTGCCATCAGGTCGAGCGGCGCCGGCTCGTCTTCGTCCTTGTGTACGCCGGCGCGGACGCCCGCCGACCCGCCGGCCTGCCCGGTCCGAGCCGACTCTCCGGCCTGCCCGGTCCGAGCCGACTCTCCGGCCTGCCCGGTCCGAGCCGACCCGCCGGCCTGCCCGGTCCGAGCCGACTCCCCGGCCTGCCCGGCCAGAACGGGACCGCCGGCCTGCCCGGCCAGGACGGGCTCGTCGGGGTGCCCGGGCACAGCCGGCGCGTCGGGCTGCGCGGCCAAGTCTTGACCGCCGCCGCTGAAGGCCAGAACTGGACCGCCGGCTTGGCCGGCCAGAACCGGACCGCCGCCGCCCACGGCCGGAGCAGGGCGGGCGCCCGCCGCGGCCCGAGCAGGGCCGCCGGCCGCCACCGCCGCCGCCCGGCGCCCGATCGCGAACCGCGCCCCGCTAGGTG
>NZ_JBFAZH010000490.1:0-5517 GCF_040681735.1 Actinoplanes sp. NPDC051633
CGATGCCGTTCGGGATCTGCAGCTTGAAGTTGCCCCCGGAGACCGTGGCCTGCCCCTTCTGCACGATGTTGCCGAACTTGTGGGTGGTCCGGAACCGCACGGTCACCGCGTAGTTGTCGGAGCCTGGGTCGAGATCCGAGGAGTCGGACACGTTCACCAGATGCCCGGGGTGCGTGGGCGGCCGGTCCGGTGAGAGCCGCTCGAAGCGGTAGCCGGTCGCGCCGCTGACCTTGACGCCGGTGTCCACCTCGCGCCCGATCGATCCGCGGTGGCCGTTGCCGCTGCTGTCGGCCATGGTGCGGGCGCCGGACGACTCGTTCATCCGCCAGGCGGCGACGAGCTCGGTCGCGGCGCCGGCGGGCGACGGGTTGGTCACGAGGGCCGCGGCGAGAACCGCGACGGCGATGGGGTGCTGGATCTTCACATGGGCCTCGGAACGGTCGGCGCGATAAACGGACAAATGCAATCTAAGTCCTTTTATCGCGCCGATCGCGGAGGCGAGCCGAAACCAGTGGATCAGGTGAATGATCTTGCCTGAACGAGCGAACCCAAAAGATCTTCGCGTCTGTCTATAGTGTCCCCTGACTCGCGCGGGGCGGCGCGGTCCTTTCTGAGCGGGGGCTCTGACAGAGATGACGGTCAAACGCGCGCTTCTGGTGCCGGTGCTGGTGTTGAGCGGGGTGATGGCGAGCGCCGGCACGGCGTTCGGGGTCACCGGGGGCGGCGACGTCGCCGACGGCGATCTGCCGTTCGTGGCCCGGCTGGAGATGGGCAGCTCCGATCGTGCCTGCTCCGGCACGCTGGTCCATCCCCAGCTCGTGCTCACCGCGGCGTCGTGTTTCGCGGGGGAGGACGGCACGACCCTCGCCGGGGAGCCCTATCGCGCGACCACGGTGACGGTCGGCCGCAGCAACCTCAACGGCGCCGGCGGCGCGGTGGTGGCGGTGCGCGACATCGTGGTGAACGCCGCGAGCGACGTGGTGCTGGCCCGGCTCGACACCCCGGTCACCACGGTGGCGCCGGTCCGGATCGCGACCACCCCGCCGGCCGACGGCTCGAGCGTCACCGTCGCGGGTTTCGGCCGTACCCGGGACGAGTGGGTGCCCTCCCGGCTGAAGTCGGCATCGACCACCGTGGACGGTGTCTCGGACGGCAGCTTCTCGCTGGTGCCGGCCGGCGACGCCACGACCGGCCTGTGCAAGGGGGACGCCGGCGGGCCGGCGCTGCGCTTCACCGGCACCGCGATCGAGCTGGTCGGGGTGCACATCGACGCCAACCGGGCTAGCTGCGTCGGCGAGTCGACGACGGCGACGCCGCGGGCCACCGAGGCCCGGGCCGACGTCTTCGCCTCCTGGATAACCGCGAACCTGCCGGGCTTCAGCACCGGCTTCGAGGCCGCCGATCCGCGGCCGCACTGGAAGAACACCGTCGGCACCGAGGCCGGGCACGGCGGGCTGCTCAACGTCACCGGCGTCTGCTGCAACGTGCCCGGGCCGGAGCTCTTCACCGGCGTCCCGCCGCAGGGCGCGCACGGCGGCACGCAGGCCATCCTCTACTCGGGCAAGGACAACAACGCGACCACGTCGTACGCGTACACGAAGGCTTTCCGTCTGCGTAACACGCAGGTCCGGGCGAGCACCGTGCTGTCGTACTGGATCTATCCGCAGAGCAAGGCGACCGGCTACAACTACCCCGAGGGCACCAACAGCACCTGCGTCGGGGTCGACCTGACCTTCACCGACGGCAGCACGCTGCGCGACTCGGGCGCCCTCGACCAGCGCGGCAACCGGGCGCACCCGGCCAACCAGTGCAACAAGATGCCGCTCGACCAGTGGTCCCAGGTCGTCGTGCGGCTGGGCGACCACTCGCTCAACAAGGTGATCAACACGGTCAGCATCGGTTACGACCAGGGCCCGAACACCGGCGGATACCGCGGCTTCGTCGACGACATCTCGATCTCCGACATCGTGCGGACCGACAAGTTCAGCAGCGGCCTGGAGAGCGGGCAGCCGGGTCTCACCTGGCGCAACACGGTGTCCACGACGGCGCCGGGCGGTGGGCTGCTCAACGTCGGCGGCGTCTGCTGCGGCCTGACCGGGCCGGAGATGTTCGTCGGCGAGGATCCGCGGGCGCACGGCGGCAGCAAGGTCATCCTCTACTCCGGCAAGGACAACAACGCCACCAAGTCGTTCGCGTACACCGGGGCGTTCGCCCTGACGGACGTGTTCGTGACTCCTTCGACCCGCCTGTCGTACTGGATCTATCCGCAGAGCAAGGCGAACAGCTTCGACTACGCCGACGGCACCAACAGCACCTGTGTCGCGGCCGACCTGATCTTCACCGACCAGTTCGACTCCGTGAAGAAGAGCCTGCGGGACGCCGGCGTGGTCGACCAGAACGGCCACTCGATCCACCCGGGCGCGCAGTGCAACCGCCTGACGCTGGACAAGTGGAACTACGTCTCGGTCCCGCTCGGCGCGGCGGCCAACGGCAAGCAGATCAGCCAGATCGACATCGGGTACGACCAGTCGGCGAACACCGGCGGATACCGCGGCTGGGTCGACGACGTCCGCATCACCGAGTAGGACGGCGGGCCTACTCGAACAACGACTGGCCCGGGCCCTGGACCTTGCGCCGGGCCCGGCGCCGCTTCTGCACCACCACGACGTCGACCGCGGCGGTCAGCGCGATGACGGCCAGGATCCACCCGGCCGCCGTCCAGCCGGCGCGGAACGCGAGCACCGCGAAGACGGTCGACGACACGAGACCGAAAAGGGCCAGCACCAGTCGCAGGTTGAGCGCGCTGTAGGGGTGCTCGACCGTGCCCTTGCGTCCAGGTGGTTGGGAGAACACGAATCCACCGTATGCCCAAAAACGTGTCACCGGCGTCGCCCGCTACCGCTATTTCGGGGGGAGCCATTTCTGCCAGGTGGGGCGGTGGGCGTCGAGCCAACGCTTGGCGGCGGCGTCGCGGGTGAGTTTTTTGACGGTGATGTCGCGGGCGACGGCGTTTTGGTCGTTGTTGGTCCAGCGGAAGTTTTTGATGAGGTCGGCGGCGGGGGTGCCGCTGTCGACGAAGGCTTTGCGGGCGATTTTGTCCAGGTCGTAGGGCTGGTAGTCGCAGGCGACGGTTTTGGCGTCGGCGTCGCAGCCGGGTTTGTAGATCGGTAGCGGGATGTGGACCAGGGGGATTTCCGAGAGCAGCCATTGCGGGGTGTAGAAGTAGCCGATCAGCGGTGTCCGGTTGGTTTCGGCTTGGCGGAACGCGGTGATGAGGGCGTCTTCGCTGCCGGCGTAGACGACTTGGTAGTTCAGGCCGAGGTTGGTGATCAGGGCGGCGTCGTTGGTGACGAAGGACGGGTCACCGGCCAGGAACTGGCCGCGGTCGCCGGATTTGCCGGTGCGGAACAACTCGGCGTAGTCGTTGAGGTTTTTGTAGTTGGTGATGTCGGGGTGTTTTTTGGCCAGCCAGGGCGGCACGTACCAGCCGATCACGCCTTTGTTACCGGTGAGGCCTTGTTCGACGGCGACTTTCCGGTCGTCGATGTAGCGTTTTTTCAGGTCGTCGTGGCCCCAGTTCTCCAGGATCACGTCCACGGTGCCGGCGGCCAGGCCTTGCCAGGACTGGTCCTCGGTGAGGTCGGTCTCGAGCACAGTGCAGCCCAGTTCGGTGCGCAGCAGGTAGCTGACGACCGCGACGTTGGCGGCGTAGCCGACCCACGGGTTGACCGCGATCCGCACCGTCCCGCAGCCGGTCCGGGTCACCCCAGGCGGCGCCACAATCCGCGCCTCCCCACCCCCGCACCCCGCCATGACCAGCACCAGCAGCAGGGCGACCAAACCCCGGGATGTTGTCGTGCGGGATGTTGTCGTGCGGGATGTTGTCGTGCGGGATGTTGTCGTGCGGGATGTTGTCGTGCGGGATGTTGTCATGCGGTGGCTGCTTTCTGTCGGCCCAGGCGCCGGGTGAGGACGACTTCGGTCAGGGCGACCAGGACACTTTTCACCGATTCGCGGTGCCGGGCGTCGCATTCGACGATCGGCACACCGTCCGGGACGCCGAGGGCGTCGCGGACTTCGTCCAGGTCGAAGCGGCGGGTGCCCTCGAAGGTGTTCACCCCGATCAGAAACGGGATGTCGTGTTCTTCGAAGTAGTCCAGGGCGGGGAAGCAGTCCTCGATGCGGCGGGTGTCCAAAAGGACGATCGCGCCCAGCGCGCCGTCGACCAGGTCGTCCCAGAGGAAGGAGAACCGGTCCTGTCCGGGGGTGCCGAACAGATACAGCAGCAGCGCGTCTTCCAGGGTGATCCGGCCGAAGTCCAGGGCCACGGTGGTGGTGTGTTTGCCCGACACCGCGGTGGTGTCGTCGACGCCCAGGGACCGTTCGGTCAGGTCGGCCTCGGTGACCAGGGGTTCGATCTCGGAGATCGCGCCGACGAAGGTGGTCTTCCCGACCCCGAACCCGCCACTGATCACAATCTTCACCGACACCGGCGCCAACGACCCCGCCGGCTGCTGCGGCTGCGCCGGCTGCTGCGGCAGCGGGTGCGCCGGCTGCGGGTGCAGGGGGTGCTGTGGGTGTAGGGGGTGCGGGGGTCTAGAGCGCCCGGACACGGTCTCGGATCCTTTCGATCACGCTGATGGGCAGTTCCGCCAGGTGGTCCTCGACTTGCAGATAGCCCTCGGTGATCAGATCGGCCACGATCACCCGGACCACCCCCAGCGGCACCCGCAACGCCACCGCGAGGTCGGCCATCGCCATCGGCGCCTGACACAACTGCACGATCCGGCGCGACTCGAACCGCAACGGCGCCGACAACGCCGCCGGCGCCGCATGCAGCAACGTCTCGATCCGCAACCCATCCTGCAACGGCTGCGTCCGCCCACCCGTCAACATGAACGGCCGCACCATGAGATCGTCGTCCGGATCGGGTTCGCCGGACGATCGTCCCGGGGGCGGCCCGCCGTAGGGCGGGGACCCGGTGTACGGCAGGTCGCTCATCGCGGCAGGTACTGCCGTGATTCGGAGATCAGGGCCGGGGTCAGCAGCGCACCGAAGCGCTCGGCCAGGCGGGAGATCTCGTAACCGACCAGGCCGACGTCGCTGTCGCCGCCGGCCACCACACCCAGACAACTGCCACCCGCGATGATCGAGACCAGCAGGAAGCCGCGCCGCATCTCGATCATGATGAGCTTGAGCCCGTCGAAGTCGTACCGCCGCGACGCACTGCGGGCCACACTGGCCAGACTCGACACGATCGCCGCCAGATGATCAGCCTCGGCCCGGTTCAACCCGTCCGACGCCGCGATCAACAACCCGTCCGACGAGACCGCGACCGCATCACGGACCCCGTCGGTCTGATGCACGAAGTTACCCAGCAACCAGTTGAACTGATGCCGATCGGCGGTCATCTCCACGCTCATCGGGACCTTCCTTCGACGTCGAGACTGGGGGAGGAATCGCTGCCGCGCTGGACGCCGCGACGAAACGCGGTGAGCCGGGCGCGTACGTCGTCCG
>NZ_JBFAZH010000491.1:0-5505 GCF_040681735.1 Actinoplanes sp. NPDC051633
CTGTCCGCGCCGCTGTTACTCGCCATCGCGATCTGGATCAAGGCGGACTCCGGCGGCCCGGTGTTCTTCCGGCAGACCCGGGTCGGGCGGGGCGGCGAGTTGTTCCGGATGGTCAAGTTCCGCACCATGCGCGTCGACGCCGAGCACCGGCTGCCGGCGATGCGGGAGCACAACGAGTCCTCCGGGGTGCTCTTCAAGATCCGGGATGATCCCCGGATCACCCGGTCCGGCCGGCTGCTGCGGCGGCATTCGCTGGACGAGCTGCCCCAGCTCATCAATGTGCTGATGGGGCAGATGTCGCTGGTCGGGCCAAGGCCGCCGCTGCCCGGCGAGGTGGAGCAGTATCCACACGACATGCGCCGCCGGCTGGTGGTCAAGCCCGGGATGACCGGGCTGTGGCAGGTGAGCGGACGCTCGGATCTGTCCTGGGAGGACTCGATCCGGCTGGACCTGAGATATGTGGAGAACTGGTCGCTGACCGTCGACCTGGTGATCCTGATGCGCACGGCGCTGGTCGTGACGAGGGGCGAGGGGGCCTACTAGCCGGGGACCGTCGGGGGATGGAGCCGCACGAGATTTGGGGACAGTTCGTTGGTAACGCTGTACGTCATCGCCGCACTGGCGGTGTTGCTGCCGTTGGCGATCGGGGCGCTGCCGGCGACCGGCCCGGGCCGGCGCCTCGCGCGCCGTCTCTCGGACAGCGCCGCGGTCCGGCGGATCGGCGAAGCGTTGACCGGCCTGGTGGACACCCTCGGGCGGCCCGGCGCCGCGCTCGTCGTCCTGTTCGCCTGGATCTCGGCCGTGGTCGCGGTGTTCTGGCCGATCGGCGAGCTGATGCACAGCCTGGAGAACGCGGTCGACCGGCCGGTGCTGACCTGGATCGCCACTCGGCGCAACGCGTCCTTCGAGGAGTTCAACTGGTTCTACACAGCGCTCGGTGACCGCTACCCGCTGAAGTGGGTGACCGTGGTGGGCGCGGTCGTCTTCGCGGTCCTGTGGCGGCGCCGGTTCTGGATCCCTTTGGTCGCGATCCTCGGCCAGTTCGCGGTGGAGCAGTACGTGCAGGCCGTCATCGCCGGCATGGTCGACCGCGGCCACCCGCCGACCGGCCTGGGCACGTACCCGTCCGGCGGCATCGCCCGGATCTGCATGGTCTTCGGCACCCTGGCTCTGTTCGCCGTGCTGACGTGGCGGATCGGGCGCCGCGGCCAGGTCGCGCTGGGCACGTTGGTGCTCCTGCTGGCCACGTACGAGGGCTACTCGCGCCTCTACACCCAAAAGCACTGGCTCACCGACGTCATCAGCGGTCTGGCCTTCGGGCCGGTCTTGTTCCTGGGCTTCGCCGTGGCCGTCGGTGTGCTGGCCGGGCGCGTCGGCGCTCCGCACCGGGCGATGGAGCTGGTCGCATGACGGCGCTGCTCGTCGCCTCGACCGGCGGCCACCTGGCCGAGCTGTACGACCTGGTGCCGCGGCTCGGCGTGCCCGACCGGCGCTGGGTCACCTTCGACAGCCCGCAGAGCCGCTCCCTGCTCGACGGCGAGGACGTCGTGCACGTCCCGCCGGCCGGCACCCGCGACTTCCGGGGCGCGATGCGCAACATGCTGCTGGCGCGCGCGATGCTGCGCGGCCACCGGTACGAACGGGTGATCAGCACCGGGGCGAGCGTGGCGATATCGTTCTTCGTGCCGGCCACCGCGGCCGGTGTCGAGTGCACGTACATCGAGAGCGCGACCCGCACCGACGGCCCCTCGCTGACCGGCCGGCTGGCCGCCCGGCTGCCGCGCATCCGGCTCTTCACCCAGCACCCGTCCTGGGCGTCCGGCCCCTGGCGCTACGGCGGGTCCATCTTCGACGCCTTCCACCCGATGCCCGAGCCGGAGCCCCGGCCGGTGCGCAAGGTCGTGGTCACCCTCGGCACGCACGGCGGTTACACGTTCCCGCGGCTGCTCAACCGGCTGGTCGACATCCTGCCGCCGGAGCTCGACGTGCTGTGGCAGGTCGGCGGGACCCGGATCGACCGGATGCCGCCCGGCGCCCGCTGCGAGGTGCCGATCGCCGAGATGCGGGCGGCGATGCGCGAGGCCGACGTGGTGATCTCGCACGGCGGCGTCGGCTCGGCGCTGGCCGCGATGCAGACCGGTCACCGCGCCCTCTATGTGCCCCGGCGCCACGCCCACGGCGAGCACGTCGACGACCACCAGGTCCAGCTCGCCCGCGAGCTGGCGCGCCGCGAGCTGGTCGTGGCCCGCGAGGCCGACGAGCTCACCTTCGCCGATCTCGAGACGGCCGCCGGCTGGTCGGTACGCACCGGCCCCGCGGTCGCCCCGTTCCCGTCCACCCCCTTGGTAACAACCGGAGTTTGAGGAGGGCAAGTGTCCGTTCCACGTCGAGCACGGCTGCTCGTGCCGGCCGCCGTGCTGGGCCTGGCGGTCTCGCTGACCGCCGTGGCGCCGGCCGGTGCGGTCTACGTGCCGCCGCCGGCCGCCGCGACGCTCGCGAACGCCAACCCGGCGGACAACACGCCGCACGCCCAGAACGGCAGCTTCCGAGCGTTCGCGCAGATCGGCAACACGATCTACGCCGGTGGCTCGTTCACGGGCGTCAAGGCGGCCGGCGCGTCGGCCTGGACCCCCGTCACCAACCTGGTCGCGTACGACGCCACCACCGGCGCGCTGAAGACGGGCTTCACGCCCACCTTCGACAACGCCGTGCAGGCGCTCGCGGTCAGCCCCAACGGCAAGCTGATCGTCGGCGGCAACTTCCTGACGGTGAACGGCGTCGCCCGCAAGAACCTGGTCATGATCGACCCGGTCACCGGTGACACCGTCGAGAGCTTCGTCGGCCGCGCGGACGGCGGTGTCGTCCGCCGGGCCGTGGTGGTCGGCAGCCAGCTCTACATCGCGGGCGCGTTCCACGCCGTCAACGGCACCGCGCACTCGCTGCTGGCCCGGCTGAACTCCACCACCGGCGCGATCGACAACGGCTTCAACATCAACGCCACGACGGCGCGGCCGTACCCGAACTCGACCGAGCTGGTCTGGTCGATCGCCGTGTCGCCGGACGGCAAAACGCTGGTCGCCACGGGCAACTTCACCAAGGTGAACGGCCAGACCCGCAACCAGGTCGCCCTCATCGACGTGACCGCCGCGCCGACCCTGACCGACTGGACCACCGACAAGTACGTGGCGGCCTGCGGCTCGACCACGTTCCCGTTCTACGCCCGCGACGTCGACTTCTCCAGCGACAGCAAGTACTTCGTGATCGCCGCCGACGGCGGCCGCGGCTGGGGCCCGGACGCGTACTGCGACTCGGTCGCCCGGTTCGAGACCGCCGACCGCGGCGCGGTGACCGCCACCTGGGTCAACTTCACCGGCAGCGACTCGTTGACGGCGCTCGAGGCGGCCGACGGCGTGGTGTATGTCGGCGGGCACTTCCGCTGGCTGAACAACGCCAACGGCAACGACGAGAAGGGCGACGGTGGCATCGACCGCTACGGCTACGGCGCGCTCGACCCGAGCAACGGCATGCCGCTGTCCTGGAACCCGGGCCGGTCCGCGGGCAGCAACCTGCCGCCGGGTGGCACCAGCTGGGGACCCATCGTCTGGGAGATCTGGAAGGGCGCCAACGGCATCTACGCCGGGCAGGACTCCGACGGCGTCGGCAACGAGTACCACGGCCGGCAGGCGTTCTTCCCGTACACCGGCGGCCGTGCGCTCGCCGCGCAGGACGCGCCGGCCGCCGCGTCCGGCTACCTCTACCGCGGCAACGGGACCACCAAACTCCGCAAGCTGGCGTTCGGCCCCGGCGGCGTCGGCGCGTGGCAGGACGTCACGCAGACCAACCTGAACGGCGCCAAGGCGGCGTTCTCGCTCAACAACAAGGTGTACTGGGCCAAGGCCGATGGCACGCTGAACATCTCCACGTTCACCGCCGGCCAGGCCGGCGCTCCCTGGGTCAGCAGCGGCTTCAACTCGTGGTTCAACGCGGCCCAGCTGACCGGCGCGTTCTACCTGAGCGGCCGGATGTATTACACGACCGCCTCGAGCAACGCGCTCTACTACCGCTACCTCACGCCGGACGGCTCGCCGATCGGCGCGACCCAGTTCACGCTGCCGACCAGCGGGGTGGACTGGAGCACGGTCCGCGGCATGGTGTGGGTCAACGGCAAGCTCGTCTTCGGCGCCACCAACGGCGCCCTGAAGTCGGTCGCGTTCAACCCGGGCGCCACGACGGCGGTCGTCGGTTCGACGGCGGCCACCCTCGCCGGTCCGTCGAACCCTCCCGTGTGGAGCAGCCCCACGCTGTTCTTCGCGACCTCTTGAGAAACAAGGCCGGCCGTCAGATGAGTGGCGGCCGGCCCGTACAACCCTTCGGGAGCCCCCATGGATGTCACTGATTCCGTCGCCGCGAACCGGCAGCGCGTCGTCGGCTTCGCGGACGTCGTCCGGATCCCGCTGCGACGCCGGCGCATCGTGCTGATCGTCACCGCGGTCATCACGCTGGGCGTTGTCGCCTATCTGCTGTTCCTCCCGGCCACCTACAAGGCCACCACGGTGGTCGTGTTGCGCCCGGTGGTGACCGACCCGTTCACCACCCCGCCCGGTGGCGCCGACCGGGCCATCAACATGACCGCCGAGAGCGGTGTGGCGCTGGGCAACGAGGTCGTCGACTCGGTCTCGCAGGCGGTCGGGCGGGATGCCGAGGACGTGCTGGACGCGCTGGCCGTGGAGGTGCCGACCGGTGGCGCCGTGCTGCGGTTCGAGTATCAGGACGACAGCGAGGAACACGCGGTCACCGGCGCGAACCGGGCGGCGGAGACCTATCTGAAGGTCCGCGAGGGGATCTACCAGAGGCAGCGCGAGGCGTTGCTGAAGTCGTACGACAGCTCGATCAAGCAGGTCAACGACCAGGTGAAGATCGCGCAGAAGGGCCTCGGCGACTCCGACGGCGACGCCAACCGGCTGCCGCCGCGGACCCAGGCCGTGCTGGACCAGGCCAGCAAGCTGAACGACCAGCTCGCCCAGCTGGCCAACCAGCGGGCGAAGATCGCGTCGGCCGACCTCAGCCCGGGCGCGGTCACCGCCGCGGCCCGCGCGCCGGTGCCCTCCAGCCACGACGCCTGGGCTCTCTACCTGCTCGGCGCGCTGCTCGGCGGGCTCCTGCTGGGCGCGGTCGCGGCGCACGCCCGCGAGGCGCTGGACCGCCGGGTGCGGTCGCTCGACCAGGCGGCCGACCTGATCGGCACTCCCGCGCTGGGCGTTGTCCGCTCCGCCGGGCGGGCGGCCGACGAGGCCGCCGCCGCGGACGCCCGGTACGTCTCCCTGGCCCTGCTCAAGTGGATCGACCGGCACCCCGACCAGCCGATCGTGGTGCTCTCCGGCCGCGACGACGAGGACCGCACCACGGTCAGCGGCAACGTGGCGGTGGCGCTGGCCGAGGCCGGTCGGGACGTGTGGCTGGCCGCGCCGGACGACCGGCAGGACGAGCTGCGGGCGGTGCTGTCCG